>JBGSOE010000098.1:0-27650 GCA_041739295.1 Thiohalobacterales bacterium
AAATGCGAAGAGCAACAACGGCGACGTCTTTTTGCAGAAGCTGGAAGGCCTGACCTTCGGCGACAGCGAACGTGAAGGTATTCGCCGCGGCAACCATTTCTACCATCTGGATCTGGATTTTGCCTTGGTCTTTCCGGAGGGCTGGCGCATCGAAAACCGCCCTGACAGCCTGCTCGCGCAATCCCGAGACAATGACGGGCTCATCCAATTCAGCCTGGAAGATCTCAACAAACGTATCCCACCGGTGGATTTCCTGCGCGAGCGTTTGAAGCTGCAAAATATGCGGAATGGCGAATCTATCCAACTCGACGGCATGGAAGGATACACCGCGCTGGCTGATCAGAGCACGACGTTCGGTAAATTGCCCGTGCGCTTCGTCATTCTCTACCGGGGTGACAAGGCACTGATCTTTGCCGGGCTATCCAAAACCAAAGGACAGCCTTACCGATTTGACGCAGCAATCCTGAAAACGGCGCGCAGCTTTCATCGCCTGAGCGACAGTGAACGTAGCTTGGCAAAGGCACAGCGCCTGCATATCATCCGTGCGTCAGCAAATACTCGATTCGCGACGCTGGCTCGGGAATCCTCCCTTCCGAACCAGCCTGAAGCACAGTTGCGACTGCTGAACGGTTATTATCCAACCGGCGAACCTACCCCTAAAGAGGCGATCAAGATCGTCCGCTGATCGCAGGCGTCCAGGTTCCTGTTATCATCTGCGCCTGCGCACTATCCGCGCTGCATCCATTCAGACGGACATACTCATGGCCCAAGATCTCAAACAAGCTGCCCTTGATTATCACGCTCTGCCGCGCCCGGGGAAAATCGCCATCGAAGTCACCAAGTCCTGCGAAACTCAGCAGGATCTGGCCTTGGCGTACACACCCGGCGTCGCAGAACCGGTACGCGCCATTGCCGCGAACCCGGCCGATGCTTACCGCTACACCAGCAAAGGCAATTTAGTGGGTGTAATCACCGACGGCACAGCGGTATTGGGTCTTGGTAATGTCGGCGCGCTGGCCGGCAAACCGGTCATGGAAGGCAAGGGTGTGCTGTTCAAACGCTTTGCCAACATTGATGTGTTCGATATTGAAGTGGATGCGGCGGATCCAGAGAAGTTCATTGAGACCGTCATTGCAATTGCGCCGACCTTCGGTGGCATCAATCTGGAAGATATCGCGGCGCCACATTGTTTCGAAATCGAGCGTCGCCTGTCCGAAAAGTTAGACATCCCTGTCTTCCACGATGACCAACACGGCACCGCCATCATCATCGCCGCGGGCCTGCTGAATGCGCTCGAATTACAGGGCAAGACGCTGGCCGCTGCACGCATCGCCTGCGTTGGTGCCGGCGCGGCCGGCATCGCCTCGATGCGCCTGTTGCTGGCCCTTGGGGCAACACCCGGAAACATCCTGCTGGTCGACCGCAAAGGCGCCATCCACAGCAAACGCACTGACCTCAATAAATACAAGGCCGAGTTCGCCGTGGACACCGATCGCGTGACCATGGCCGACGCGGTCCGTGATGCGGATGTGTTTATTGGTGTATCTGGCCCAGACGTCATGTCGGTCGAGATGTTGCACAGCATGGCAGCCAAGCCCATCGTCTTTGCCTTGTCCAATCCCGATCCGGAAATCCGCCCGGAAGTCGCCTTGAAGGAACGTAGCGATCTGATTATGGCGACGGGTCGCAGCGACTATCCGAATCAGGTTAATAATGTGCTCGGCTTTCCATTCATCTTCCGTGGCGCACTCGACGTTCATGCACGAACCATCAATCAAGCGATGCAAATCGCCGCGGTGCACAGTCTATGTAAACTGGCACGCGAGCCGGCACATCCGGACGTGTTGAAGGCCTACAAATTGGAAAGCCTGGAATTCGGACCTGATTACATCATTCCGAAGCCATTGGATCCTCGGCTCATGGAATTTGTGCCTCCGGCGATTGCCAAGGCAGCAGTGGATTCAGGTGTGGCGCGCGCACCCTATCCTGCGCATTACCCACAACCGAAGGTCTGATCGTAGTCGCGGAGTTGGTGACGATAGCGCCCTGACATTATTGGTTATGTTTTATTGCAACATGCACAGCCGATTAATCAAACCATGGCATCCGTGTCGTTCAGCAACTCCTCGACACGCCGCAGGTTGGCACGCGACATAGGCTTACCATCAAGCGGGCTGCGCGGCGCCTGCCGTACGCCGTTGAGTGGAAATATCACCGCTTCGATTTGCATATCGCCTGCCAGAAAGCGTACCGAAGGGTAGATTTCAAAATCATCTTGATTTAACCGTAGCCGACGCTGTGACTCTTCGAAGGGAACCTGCGACTCCAGTAAGAACAGTGTGACTTCTTCAGCTGATTCTGCGAATAGGTGCAGATTAATGTCGGAATGCTCCCCTGCCGTGCCGCCCAATACCGAGCCGGTCAAGCGCGGATCATAGCGTTCGAAAAACCGCATCGCCTCTGCAGCGGCTAAGCGCAATGACTGCAAATGGCGCGGCTGATTCTGTTCCTGAAACAGCCGTTGATAGGCAGCAAGCTCAGCCTCTACTTCGATATTGCGCGGCAGGTTTTGCGTGTCTGGCGCGCCTAATCGCACCGCCGCTTTACGTTTAGCTACCAGATAATCTCGAATGCCTTCGCTGACAATGAGGCGCGCTGCCTCCTGGGCAATGCGCTGACGCATCTGGCGATCACGAGTGCTGTGGCGTACGCCCATCATTTGCCCCAAAGAATTACATCGCCCTCAGAATAGCTGTTCTGGAGCGCCTTCACTACCGCGACTCGGCTGACCATTTGCACCACTGCCATTGCTGATACGGTCCGGCACTTCACCTTCCCGGAAAGTTTCAAACACGACATTCGTCTGCTCGCTGCCTGCAAGCAAACCGCTGTTCGGGTCGATACGCACCGTCACTAATCCAGCAGGCGGCTCCATTCGTGCCTCCGGAACATCCTTTAGCATAGCGCCCGTATAGCTCATCCAGATGGGTAATGCGGCATGTCCACCAGTTTCATTTGTACCGAGCGGCGCAACTTCATCGAAACCGACCCAGGCACTGGTCACCAAGCCTCGATTGAATCCGCAAAACCAGGCATCACGTTGCTCATTGGTGGTTCCGGTTTTACCCGCGAGATCATTGCGTCCGAGTTCGCGCGCCTTGGTCGCTGTGCCTTCGCGGATAACATCCTGCATCATGGACGTCATCAACCAGGCATTCTGTGGCGTGATCACGGCAGGTGCAGATTGCGTCCTACTGGCGTCAATTTCAGCAACGCCCTCAGGTACTGGATCTAGAGTAACCGCCGGGCAATCTACACAGACTTGGGGTGGTTCTGCCTGAAAGATCACGGCACCCGAGGCATCACTGATGTGCTCGATGAAATAAGGCTCGATCAAATAGCCACCATTGGCGAATGTGGCATAGCCCCGAGTGATCTCCATTGGCGTCAAGGTCCCGCTGCCCAAGGCTAGCGAAAGCTCCGGCGGCAGCGATTCTTCCCGGAAGCCAAAGCGTTGTACATACTCACGCGCATACTTCACACCAATGGCCTGCAACAGGCGAATGGAAACTAGATTGCGAGATTTCACTAAGGCTTCACGCAGACGAGTAGGACCGTAAAAGCGGCCGCTGTAATTCTCCGGTCGCCAGGCCTGCTCCAAAGAGGAGTCATCAAAGACCACAGGCGCATCATTGAGCACGGACGCCGTTGTAAAGCCTTTTTCTAGCGCTGCGGAATACACGAAGGGTTTGAAACTTGACCCCGGCTGACGATTGGCCTGCACTGCGCGATTGAATTTGCTGTGGTTGAAATCAAAGCCCCCGACCAGGGCGAGCACTGCGCCATCATTGGGATCTAGCGATACCAGCGCACCTTCGACGGCGGGTAGCTGTGCGAGTCGCCAACCATCATCTTGCTTCTGAATCCGCACCAGATCTCCGACAGCCAGGATTTCAGCAGCCAATTTCGGCGCGGCGTCACGCCGATTGGCGCTCAGGTAGCGACGTGCCCATTTCATACCCTCCCAATCGATGCTCTGCTCGCTACCATCTCGCAGCACCACCTTGCAGGCTTGGTCATCGACCGCCACCACAATCGCAGGCTGCAATTCTCCAAGTGCCGTATCGCTATGTAGCAAGACAGCGACGGTCGCAGGATCAGCTGGATTGGGTAGGCTGACCCGGCGCTCCGGTCCGCGGTAACCATGGCGCTGATCATAATCCAGCAAACCCGCACGTAAGGCGGCATTTGCCGTGAATTGATGAGCACTACCAAGTGTCGTATAGACATTCAAACCCCGTGAATAAACTTCCTCTTCACCATAGCGGTGGACCAATTCGGCACGCACCATCTCTGCAACATAAGGCGCCTCTACCTCCGAGGCCGACGCATGTACGCGCGCCTGATCAAGCTCCGCCAAGGCCTGAGCATATTGATCCGCGCCGATGAAACCCAGCTCTCGCATACGTCCCAGTACATAGTTGCGACGGATCACGGCGCGCTGTGGATCGGTCACCGGGTTATAGCGTGAAGGTGCCTTGGGAAGGCCGGCAATCATGGCCATCTGCGCCAGCGACAACTGTACGAGATCAACCCCGTAATACACCTGTGACGCAGCGCCAATCCCATAGGCTCGCTGACCGAGATAAATCTTGTTCAGATAGAGTTCCAGAATCTCCAGCTTGCTCAGATCGCGTTCAATCTTGAGCGCCAGAAGGATTTCTGTGAGTTTACGAAGATAGGTTTTTTCGTTACTTAAAAAGAAATTACGTGCCACCTGCATGGTAATGGTACTGCCGCCCTGGCTTTTTTCGCCAGTGCGCGCAAGCTGCACACCGGCACGCAGCAGCCCCTGGTAATCCACACCAGGATGCTCGAAGAAGCGATCATCTTCAGAAGCGAGAAACGCCTTTACCAACAAGTCCGGCACCTGATCGATCACCACCGGAACACGGCGCTTCTCACCAAATTCAGCTATCAGGCGCGCATCTCGACTATAAACACGTAGCGGAACTTGTAATTGAACATCCCGAAGCACATCAATGGATGGCAACTGCGGCCCGATAAATGCATATGCACCCACCATGAGAATAAGCGTCACGCTCATGGCGCCGAAAAGAGCGGCCAACATCCATCGAAGCAGTTTCATAGATATAAGGTACGTCGAAAGGTTGTGAACGAAGTCATGTATTAGACTATAAAGGAAATTATAAATCTCCCGATACCCTTGTTCGAAGCACTCTGCAACCTTATAGACATTAGTTGACAAACAGTTGGGCTTGCCATCTAATGCCGAAAGGGGTTTATGCAGCGCAACCTACAGATAAGAGAAAGGAATTTATCGTGCAGCTCGCGCATCTGCTGAAAAGGAATACTTCACCGCGTCTCGGTCTCGATATCAGCTCCACAGCCGTCAAGCTGCTGGAATTGAGTAAGAGCGGGGGACGTTATCGTGTCGAAAGCTACGCGGTCGAACCATTGCCGCCCAATTCGGTCGTCGAGAAGAGCGTGACCGATGCCGAGGCTGTAGGCGAAGCCATACGTCGCGCCGTCAAACGATCGGGCACGCGCGCCAGAGAGGCCGCAGTAGCTGTCGCGGGCTCGTCGGTTATTACTAAGGTAATCCCGATGCCGGCCACCCTCTCCGAACAGGAGTTGGAAGCGCAGATAGAGCTCGAAGCAGACCAATATATCCCTTACCCTCTGGATGAGGTCAACACCGACTTCCAGATTCTCGGCCCATCCGAGAAAAATCCCGACACTGTTGATGTTCTGCTGGCCGCATCCCGCAGTGAAAATGTCGAAATGCGCGTCGCCGCTGTTGAAGCGGGCGGCTTGACTGCGAAGGTCGTGGACATTGAGGCCTACGCACTGGAAAACGCGTTCAGCCTACTCGCCGATCAGATACCCGATCAGGGCATAGAGCGCACCATCGCCGTGGTCGATGTGGGCGCAACCATGACCACATTAAATGTGCTGCATGACCTTAAAATCATCTACACCCGCGATCAGGTGTTCGGCGGCAAGCAATTGACTGAAGAGATTATGCGCCGCTATGGTCTTTCCTATGAGGAAGCCGGCATGGCCAAACGCCAAGGCGGGCTGCCGGATAATTACCTGACCGAGGTATTAGAACCTTTTAAAGAGGCGATGGCCCAGCAGGTTAGTCGTTCGCTGCAGTTCTTCTTTTCCTCCAGCCAGTACAGCAGCATCGATCAAATCGTGCTTGCGGGCGGCAGTGCATCTATACCAGGTGTCGAAGAACTTATTCATCAAACCATCGGCATCGAGACGATCATTGCCAACCCGTTCGCGAGCATGTCATTGGCCTCGCGCGTCAAACCTCAGACATTGAGTAACGACGCACCGGCACTAATGATCGCTTGCGGCCTTGCCTTGAGGAGCTTCGACTGACATGGCGCGCATCAATCTACTCCCCTGGCGCGAATGGGAACGCAAGCGCAAGCAACGCGAATTTACGGGCATGGTTGCCGCTGGCGCAATCTTTGCCGCCATTGCCGTCATCATTGGTCACGTTCAGATGGAGAACATGATCAGTAATCAGGAAGGTCGCAACCTTTATCTTGAAGGCGAAATCAAGTCTCTTGATGACCGGATCGTCAAAATAAAGGACCTGGAATCGACCAAGGCAAAGCTGCTCGCTCGCATGAATGTCATTCAAGAACTGCAGAGCAACCGCCCACTGAGCGTGCATCTCATGGATGAGATGGTACGAACCTTGCCTGATGGCGTATATCTCAGCAAGGTTACTCAAAAGGGAGCCGATCTCACCTTGGAAGGCGTCGCACAATCCAATGCCCGCGTCTCAGCCTATATGCGCAATATTGACGGCTCGCTGTGGATTGGCAGCCCCAAACTGAATGTGATCGAGACTAAATCCGCAGACCGTCGCCGCATTGCGGAATTCACTCTGCTTGCCCATCAGAAAGCCGCTAATGCCGAGCAGGACGGGACTTCGGAGGGGCAGCCGTGAACCTATCAGAAATAGATATCAATGATCTTGATTTCAGCAATATTGCCAACTGGCCGTTTGCAGCGCGTGTCTTCGCCATCATTATGGTCGCCGTCGCAGTATTGGGTTTGGGTTACTGGTTCGATATTAAGGACCAGCAATTACGCCTAGACCAAGTTGAAATGAAGGAAAGCGAGCTCAAATCGGCCTTCGAGGCAAAGGCTCGAAAAGCCGCCAACCTCGAAGCCTATGAGCAACAGCTGGAAGAAATGCGTCAGTCGTTCGGTGCGATGCTACGGCAATTACCGAACAAGACCGAGGTCGCAGACTTGCTGGTCGATGTATCGCAGACAGGTCTCGCCAGCGGCCTGGAGTTTGACCTATTCAAACCACAGGCGGAAATGCCACGCGAATTCTACGCTGAACTACCTATCAGCATTAAGGTGCGCGGAAACTATCATGAGTTCGGTGCCTTCGTGAGTGGCGTCGCAGCATTGCCGCGCATCGTCACGCTTCACGATATATCCATATTACCGCCCGGCAAGGATGCGCCAAGCGGTGAACTCACCATGGAACTGACGGCGAAAACTTATCGTTACTTGGAAGAGGACGAACAAAGTTCCGGTTCTGACAAAGCCGAGTCTGCTAAGGACAAGAAAGGCAGCAAGGGAGGCAAGAAGTGATGTCACAGTACCGCACACTCGTATCCGCGGCCTGCTGGCTTGCCTTGGGGCTCACCCTGAGTGGTTGCAGCGGTAGCAACACGCAGGACCTGCAGCGTTTTGTTGAAACCACGCGCAGCCAGCAGCAATCGAAAATTGAACCTTTGCCAGAATTCAAACCGTATGAGACCTATCTATACCAGGCAGGCGAACTGCGTAGCCCATTTGATCCTGGCGTCCCTGGCCAGACCGAGCAGATTCTGACCGGCGCAACCAGCAACATCCATCCCGAAGCCAACCGTGCGCGCGAGCCTTTGGAAGATTTTCCACTGGACACGCTACGGATGGTCGGGACGCTTGAACAGAATGGTCAGTCATGGGGGCTAGTGCTCGCCAGCGATGCCACGATTCATCGCGTCCAACCCAATAATTACCTGGGTCAGAATCACGGCAAGATCAAACAGATTTCAGAATTTGAAATTGAACTTACAGAAATCGTACCGGATGGGCTTGGGGGCTGGATGGAACGGCCGGCCTCTCTCGCGCTCAGCGAATGATCCCATGGGGGGAGCAACAGACATGATCAGTTCACACACCATCACTCACCGTAATACCGTCGTTTCGAGCAAGACGGTATTCGCTTGGCTTACAAGTGCCGTCGCCGGCATGTTCTTAGTTGTTCAGGTCGCCGATGCCGCCAACACACTGGAATCTGTTGACGTGGGCTCGCTGCCCGGCAATAAGGTTCAGGTCATCTTGAAGATGAGTGAGCCAGCGGCACAACCGCTAAGCTTTACCATCGACAATCCGGCCCGCATCGCGTTGGATTTACCCGATACGCACAACGGCCTGGGTAAAGCCGCAAAACCGATCGGCGTAGGCCTGGCCAAGAGCCTGACCGCCGTCGAGGCTCAGGGCCGCACTCGTGTAGTTCTGAATCTTGTGCAGATGGCACCCTACGAAACTCGGGTTGAAGGCAATATGATTGTCGTCACGTTGCAAGACACCGCAACCGCCACGGCCGATGCCACACCCGCATCAACCAGCACGGCTAAGACTGCTACAGCCACATCGACTCATGCAGCCAGCGGCAATAGCATTCAGAATGTTGATTTCCGCCGCGGCGACAAGAATGAAGGCCGTATCATAGTTACGCTGTCCGATTCGAACATTCCAATTGATATGCGCCAGGAAGCTGGGCAAGTGGTGTTGGAGTTCTACGATGCCAACCTGCCGGAAAACCTGGAACGGCGTTTAGATGTCGCGGATTTCGCTACCCCGGTGAAGACTATCGACACCTCGACTAAGGGTAAGAATGTACGCATGGTCATCGCGCCGACCGGCGAATACGACTATGTCGCCTATCAAACCGACAACCTGTATACCGTAGAAATCAAGCCCACGACCAAAGAGCAGCAGGAAACCCGTCGCCGCGAACAACTTGGCTACACAGGTGAGCGTCTGTCTCTCAACTTCCAGGACATCGAGGTGCGCTCGGTTCTGCAGTTGATCGCCGACTTCACGGGTACCAATATCGTCGTCAGCGACACGGTCTCAGGCAATCTGACCCTGCGTCTGCAAAATGTTCCTTGGGATCAAGCGCTGGATATCGTGCTGAAGACCAAGGGTCTGGCTATGCGCAAGAACAACGATGTGATTCTGGTTGCACCGAGCGAGGAAATCGCTGCCCGCGAAAAACTCGAACTCGAATCCCAGAAACAGATCGAGGAACTGGCACCGCTGTTCTCCGAATACATGCAGGTCAACTATGCGAAGGCCGAGGACATCGCCACGCTGCTTAAAGGCGAGGAAGGTACCTCGTTGCTTTCGGACCGTGGCACGGTATCCATTGATCAGCGCACCAACACCCTGCTGGTTCAGGACACTGCTGAAAAACTTGCCGATGTACGCAAGCTCGTCGCGAAACTCGATATCCCTGTGCGTCAGGTGCTCATCGAGTCGCGCATCGTCATCGCCAACGATGATTTCGCGCGGGATCTCGGCGTGAAACTCGGTGGTGGCAAGCTTGATTCATCCAACACAACCAATACACTGGTTGCCGGCGGCCTTGAGGGCGACGTTGCCTGGAATCCAACCGTCTTTCCAACTTTCATTGCTAACCCAGCCGATTCAGATCCGCCAATTGACGCCTTGTTTACCGACTTGGCAGTTGCTAACCCCACGGGCGCAATCAACTTCGTCATCGGCCGCGTCGGCAGAGATATGCTCAGACTCGAACTTTCGGCAATGCAGGCCGAAGGCAAGGGAGAGGTCATCTCTAGCCCGCGCGTCATTACCGCTAATCAGAAAGAGGCCATCATCCGAGACGGCGTAGAGATACCCTACCTTGAGGCATCTTCTAGCGGCTCAACCTCCGTGAGTTTCAAAGAGGCCGTGTTACAGCTACGCGTAACCCCGCAGATTACCCCGGATGACCGCGTTATCATGGACCTGAATGTAAACCAGGACACGGTTGGTCAAGTCTATTCCGGCGTACCCAGCATCAATACGCGCGCCGTGGAAACCCAGGTGCTGGTCGACAATGGCGAAACAGCGGTCCTGGGTGGCATCTTTATCCAGGAACATCGCAAAGAGGTAGATAAAATACCGCTGTTTGGCGACCTGCCGGGCATTGGCCACCTTTTCCGCAACACGCGAAACGTGGACAACAAAAAAGAGCTGCTAATCTTCGTCACACCGAAGATCCTCAAAGAGAATCTAGCGACCAACTGATTTAGTCGCAACGACTTGTAAGCCGCCAGTCTTTCTGGCATACCATGCCCGGCATGAACAACATGCCGGGCAATGTATTCCTGGTCGGACCCATGGGGGCCGGCAAGACCACCATCGGGCGCCAACTTGCGCGCCTGCTCAAACGTGTTTTCCACGACAGTGACCGCGAAATCGAACAGCGCACCGGGGTAGGTATCCCGCTGATTTTCGAGCTCGAGGGCGAAGCCGGCTTCCGTGCCCGTGAGCGCGGCATGATCGATGAACTCACGCAACTGCCCGATATCGTCCTGGCCACCGGTGGTGGCGCCATTCTGGACCCCGACAACCGTAGACATCTCAGCGAACGCGGTACGGTTGTTTATCTGGAAACCTCTGTTGAACAGCAACTAGCACGAACTGGCCGCGACCGAAATCGGCCACTGCTACAGACCGAAGATCCAAAACGCCGCCTGGAAGAACTTCTGGCCATCCGTGATCCGCTCTACCGGGAAATTGCCCAGATCACTGTACTCACCGATGGCCGTACCGCACGCGATGTGGTGAATCAGATCATGCGTCTGATCAAACCACCTCGCTCGAGGCGTAACACCCGCGCGGATACATGACCACCTGGGCTTTGCCTGGACCTGCGATTCTTTTATTCTGCTGGTCTTGTATCGTTTACACCAGCAACAGGACCCTTGATGCGCACTCTGCAACTTAATCTCGGCGAACGCAGCTACCCGATCTACATCGGCCCCCACCTGTTGGGTAATCCTCGGTTACTTGCCCCCCATATCCACGGCAAGCAGGTACTGATCGTCAGCAATGTCACCGTGGCGCCGCTCTATCTGGATGCACTCTTGCCTGCGCTGGACGGCTTCAATGTTCAATCCATCAGCCTGCCGGACGGCGAGTCCTATAAAACCCTGGACACCTACAACCTCATTTTTGATGCGCTACTGGAAAATCGTTTCAATCGACGCTGCACCTTGATCGCACTAGGCGGCGGTGTTGTTGGCGACATCTGCGGCTTCGCGGCAGCCAGCTATCAACGCGGCGTTGATTTCATCCAGGTGCCTACCACCTTATTGTCTCAAGTGGATTCCTCCGTTGGCGGTAAAACCGGCGTTAATCATCGTCTCGGTAAAAATATGATCGGCGCCTTCCATCAGCCTAATGCCGTCATTATCGACACTGACACACTGAGCACACTCGCCGATCGTGAGTTATCAGCCGGTCTGGCCGAGATCATCAAATACGGCCTGATTCGCGACCCGGAATTTTTCACCTGGCTAGAAGACAACATGGATCGACTGTTGGCACGTGATCCGGAAGCCTTGGCCTTCGCCATCGAACGTTCCTGTCGCAACAAGGCAGAGGTGGTCGCCGCTGATGAACGTGAGAGCGGAGAACGCGCCCTGCTCAACTTCGGCCACACTTTCGGCCACGCTATCGAAACCGGCATGGGCTACGGCGCTTGGCTGCATGGCGAGGCAGTGGGCATCGGCATGCTGCTGGCTGCTGAACTGTCCGCGCGCCAGGGTTGGTTGAAACCTGCACAAATCGACCGCATTACTCGCATACTGGAAAAGGCGCGACTCCCGATACAAACACCCGCGACCATGGACAGGGCACAGTTCTTGGAACATATGGCAGTGGACAAAAAAGTTCTCGATGGCGGGCTGCGCCTAGTGCTGCTAAAAGATATTGGCAAGGCCATTGTCACTGGCGATTTCGATGCCAAACACCTACGAACAACACTCGATGCAGCGCATGCACGCGCAGCCAGCTGACCCCGGTTAATGAATGACACACAAGCAAAAAATATGACTCACCACATTCAGGACGCTGGCAACGGCCTCGCCCCTTATGCGGCGACCGATGCACTGTCCCATGGCCGCCAACATCGCGAACCTCCGCCTGCCTATCGCAGCGAATTTCAGCGTGACCGTGACCGCATCATTCATTCTGCCGCGTTCCGACGCCTGGAATATAAGACCCAGGTGTTTGTAAATCATGAAGGCGACCTGTTCCGTACCCGCCTTACCCACTCCATCGAAGTCTCGCAGATCGCCCGCTCTATCGCCCGTGCCCTGCGCGTCAATGAAGATCTGACCGAGGCAATCGCCCTCGCACACGACCTGGGCCATACACCTTTCGGTCATGCGGGCCAGGATGCCTTGAATGCCTGCATGAAACCTTACGGAGGTTTCGAGCATAACCTGCAATCACTGCGCGTGGTCGTCGAACTTGAAGAGCGCTATGCCGAGTTCCGCGGCCTTAATCTCACCTTTGAGGCACGCGAGGGCATCCTCAAACATTGTTCGCAAACTAATGCCCGCGAACTTGGTGATCTTGGCCGGCGCTTCCTCGACCATACCCAACCCAGCCTTGAGGCGCAGCTGACCAATCTTGCGGATGAAATCGCCTATAACAGCCATGACGTAGATGATGGCCTGCGCGCACGTCTGATCGACATCGAAGAACTCAACGAGGTCAGACTGTTTCGCGAGCAGTACGCCGAGGTCCGCGCCATCTATCCGGATCTGGCACTGCGCCGGACGGTTCACGAGGTTGTCCGACGCATGATCAATCGGCAGGTGGTAGACCTGATCGAAACCAGCACCCAACGACTAATAGATGCAGCCCCTGCGGATATTGAAGCAGTGCGCCGGCACCCGGAAGCACTGGCCAGCTACAGCAGCGGTATGCGCGAACAAAATCTGGAACTGAAACGTTTTCTACGTACGCGGCTGTACCAGCATTACCGTGTGCATCGTATGACCACCAAGGCCGCGCGCGTGGTATCGGCCCTGTTCGAGGCCTTCATTGAAGACCCGCAGCTACTGCCGGACGACGCTAGCGAGCACTGCAAACGCCTGGAATCCAGCGGCGGTATGCCGGGGCGTGCACGCGGCGTCGCCGACTATATCGCTGGCATGACCGACCGTTATGCCATTACTGAATACGAGCGGGTGTACAATCCCAGGGAGCTGACCTAACGGTCAGCAGAAGCAAGATGCAAGAGACAAAAAACATGCAATTGCACGGGATTGCTGGCACGACTGAGCCGGATCATTCCATCCTGCATTCCAGCTTCGTGTTTGCCTCTTGCATCTTGCCTCTTGTATCTGTTTAGTCATGCGGATCTATATGCAAACACCGGTTGGCGAAGATGCCGCACCCCGGTACTATCATCTGCATCTGCAGGAAGATCTGCTTGGCGGCTGGACCTTAGTGCGCGAGTGGGGCCGCCAGGGTGCTAGCGGACGTGTCATTAAAGAACACTACCCACACCGCGAAGGCGCAGAACAAGCGCTTCTGGTGGTACGCGATGAGCAATTGAAGCGCGGCTATCGAGTAGTCTTTATTCAGGGACTGGAACAACCTTGAGTTTACCGGCACAGCAACAACCCAATACTCCCGACTATCTGAGCACGCTCGGGTTGGATCGGGCACCCTATCTCGACAAGATCGATGATCATTTCTTTTATGCCGACCCGGCGCTTGTTCAGCGACTGGATCTGCTACAACACCTCACCCGCTTCGGTGACATGCTGCTGGGCATCACGGGGCCGCTTGGGAGCGGCAAGTCCACCCTGCTGCAGCAATTCCTGCTGCGCGGCAACACCACTTGGCGCAGCGGTCTCATCGACGGTGGAAAGATAAAGCAACCGAATGAAATGTTGGCGCGACTCGCCGAGTGCTTTGGCCAGGACATGACGGCCGCGCCGGAACGCATCAAGGCCGACATAATCCGTTACTGCCAGTCATTACAGCACAACTCACAGCAAGCCGTGATCGCCATTGACGACGCCCACTTGCTTCCCGAGCCCGCCCTCAAGGCGTTGCTCGAACTCGGTGGTGATGCGCGGGAAACCCTTAAACTGGTGCGCGTGTTGCTGTTCAGCGAACCCGGGCTCGAAAAAAAGTTCGTAGAGGCCGGCCTGCACAGTCCACAACAACCCCTGCTGCATAGCCTGGATGTCCCGCGATTCGATGAACAACAGACTGCTGCGTATCTGATGTATCGACTCGCCGCTGCAGGCTACTCGGGAGACAGTCCATTCAGCCTGACCGAAATCCGCGCCATGCATAAGGCGGCAGATGCGCTCCCTGGAAGATTGAATACGCTGGCACATGAAACATTGATTGAGCACGCCAACCGCCTCGCCGCCCGCAAGAAGGCAAAACCGGACCCAAAACCCGCCGCAACAGATGCTCCGTCACAACCTCGCACCCGTACCCGGGCGGTGCTGACTCTGGTGGGTGTCCTGCTGACCATGGGGGCTGTCGGCGGTTACCTCATGCAGTCGGGTAACCTGCAAGCATGGCTTGAGATGTTAGGTAGGTTCAATACTGAGCAGACGCTGGCTCTCGATTCGGCCCCGGAGCCTGTTACCGATGAATCTGCTGGTACTGTTCAGTCGGAGGCGCCAGATGCTCAAATAGCCGCTGCCGCTGCGACGCCAAAAGCCATGACGGCAGCGGGGCAAACCGAAATTTTAGAGCCGGCCACAAATAAACCACAACAACATGAAAATAAAGATAATATTATACCTATTGAGCCTATAGTGCTCACCGCCGTCGAGCCACCTGCAGAACCCGACACTAGCCCTGCACCTGAGCCCACCACCTCAGAACCAGCAGCCGAAACCGCCGAAACCGCCGAGGCCGCAGCAAACACCCAGGTGGAAATTAGTCCTAGCGACGGCAAAATCGCCGAATCTGTACTTGAGACACCGCCGCTCCTGCCTGAAGCAACAATGGATACGCCACCCGTTGATGCAGCTGCCAGCGCTGACAAACAGGCAACGGCTACAGAAAAACCGGAAATCCCAAGCCCTGAGCCCGCATCAACGCCAACAGATAGCGCCGAACCACCAAAACCAATATCGCCTGCGCGCGAAACGACCACCATCGTCACAACCCCAAAAGCATCGGCCCCACCAGAAAATGCCGATCTTTTAGGAGCCGCCTGGCTCTTGGCGCGCCCAGCCGAGCATTTCACCCTGCAGCTACTCGGCGTGCGCAATGAGTCATCGCTCAAAAATTTTCTGGCCCATAGCCAACTTCCAGGGCCTGTCGCCTATTTTCACACCGAATATAAGGGTGGTGATTGGTATGTCCTGGTGCAGGGCGACTACCCCACCATGACTGCGGCGCGCACGGCCATCAGTGCACTCCCCGCTGCGGTGCGCAAGTCCAAACCCTGGCCGCGAACTTTCTCCACCGTGCAGGCCGACATCCAGAAAGTTGCGCCCTGACCACGCTTCGCGAAGGGTCGAGACCACGCCTGAAACTCCTGGGGAACATCCTGCCACCTGAATTGAACCGACCCTGGCCCGGCGCTATACTTGCCGGCCGCCGGGGGACCCGTCACGCCCGCGCATCGGGGTGTTGATAGATACCCTCGCACCGCCGCGGATTTTCCGAATTTAACGCATGAAGAGGTCCGACCATGAGTCGTGGTGGATTGCCGCCCAAACAGGGGCTCTACGACCCCAATAACGAGCACGACGCCTGTGGCGTCGGGTTTGTCGCCGATATCAAAGGTCGCAAGAGCCATGCAATTGTGCGCCAGGGTCTGCAAATCCTGGAGAACCTCACGCATCGCGGCGCCGTAGGTGCTGACCCGTTAGCGGGCGATGGCGCCGGCATTCTGCTGCAAATCCCCGACCGTTTTCTGCGCGAGGAATGCGCCAAGCTAAATATCAACCTGCCCAAGGCCGGCGATTACGGCGTCGGCATGATATTCCTGCCGCAACCAACAACCACCCGCAGCCAATGTCAGGCGTTACTGGAACAAACCATTGTCGACGAAGGCCAGACGTTGCTGGGCTGGCGTGATGTGCCAGTCGATAATTCGAGCCTGGGTAAATCCGTACAAGACGTCGAACCAGTAATTCGTCAGCTGTTTATTGGTCGCGGCGCACAGACAGCCGATCAGGATGCCTTCGAACGTAAACTCCTGGTAATCCGCAAGAGCTCGTCGAACCAAGTGCGCGCATCGGGCTGGGATGGCTGCGAAGTGTTCTACGTACCATCAATGTCGTGCCGCACCATTGTCTACAAAGGAATGCTGCTGGCCAATCAGGTCGATGCCTTCTATCGCGACCTGCGAGACGAGCGCATAGACACCGCGTTGGCGCTGGTCCATCAACGATTCTCAACCAACACTTTCCCAAGCTGGGATCTGGCACACCCGTTCCGATTGATCGCGCATAACGGCGAGATCAACACGCTGCGCGGCAACGTCAATTGGATGCGCGCACGTCGCGGCTCCATTGCTTCGCAACTGCTCGGTGACGATCTGGAAAAACTCTGGCCGCTGATCAACGAAGGTCAGAGCGACTCGGCCAGCTTCGACAATGCGCTGGAGTTATTGGTCGCCAGCGGATATTCGCTGGCGCACGCCGTGATGATGATGATCCCGGAGGCTTGGGCCGGCAATCCGCTGATGGATGAAAAACGTCGCGCCTTCTACGAATATCACGCCGCATTGATGGAACCCTGGGATGGCCCCGCCGCGGTTGCCTTTACCGACGGTCGCCAAATCGGTGCCACGCTGGATCGTAATGGTCTACGTCCCGCGCGTTATCTGATCACCGATGATGATCTGGTGGTGATGGCATCCGAAATGGGTGTGCTCGACATCCCCGCGCACAAGATTGTAAAAAAATGGCGTCTGCAACCTGGCAAGATGTTCCTGATCGATTTGGAACAGGGGCGCATCATTGATGATGCCGAGTTGAAGGCTCAGCTCGCCACCATGCATCCCTATCAGGACTGGTTGGACAAGACCCAGATCAACTTGAAGAACCTGCCCGCCGCGGCACAGGGAAATGGTGGCGACCCAGCCACGCTTCTTGATCGCCAGCAGGCCTTCGGTGTCACCCAGGAAGACGTGCGCATACTCATGAAGCCCATGGCCTTGACCGGCCAAGAGGCCATTGGCTCGATGGGTGCGGACAACCCAATTGCCGTGCTATCGAACAAGCCGAAGCCACTGTTCAACTACTTCAAGCAGAACTTTGCACAGGTCACCAATCCGCCCATCGATCCGATCCGTGAAGAGCTGGTCATGTCATTGGTGTCTCTGATCGGACCACGCCCCAATCTGCTGGCTCTCGGCAGCGCTGGCGGCCACATGCGACTGGAAGTACATCAGCCAATCCTGACCAACAAGGATTTGGAGCGTATCCGCAATATCGAAAACACGACCAAAGGCGCGTTCCGCACCAAGACATTGGATATCTGCTATTCGGCTGATCATGGCGCTGCCGGCATGGAAGGCGCATTGGCTTCCTTGTGCACACAGGCTGAAGCCGCCGTGCGCGCAGATTTCAATATCCTGATTCTGTCTGACCGTTCAGTGTGCGCGACACGCATCCCAATTCCCGCGCTACTCGCGACCAGTGCCGTGCATCATCATCTAGTACGCGTCGGCCTGCGTACCGATTCAGGCCTAGTAATCGAAACGGGTGCTGCGCGTGAAGTCCATCATTTTGCGGTGCTCGCCGGATACGGCGCCGAGGCGATCAATCCCTATCTCGCCTTCGAGACTATTTCCGCCATGCAGGCCGATTATCCGGAGGGCGTGGATGAGGCTGAAGCGCATAAGCGTTACATCAAAGCCGTCGGCAAGGGCATCCTCAAGGTCATGTCCAAGATGGGCATCTCGACCTATCAATCCTATTGCGGCGCGCAGATCTTCGATGCAGTTGGATTGAAGTCCGACTTCATCGAAAAATACTTCAGCGGCACCGCCAGTGTTGTAGAAGGTATCGGTCTGAAGGAAGTCGCCGAAGAAGCGGGGCGCTGGCACCATGACGCCTTTGGTGATGCGCCAATCTATCGTAATGCACTCGATGTTGGCGGCGATTATGCCCTGCGTCTGCGTGGCGAAGATCATGCCTGGACCATGGACAGCATCGGTAAGCTACAGCACGCAACGCGTGCCAATGATGCCAAGACCTTTGCAGAGTTCTCGAAACTCATTAATGATCAGAACGAGCGCCTGCTAACCTTGCGCGGCCTGTTCGAATTCAAGTACGCGGCCAAGCCCATTCCGCTGGAGGAAGTCGAACCGGCGAAAGAGATAGTCAAACGCTTTGCCACCGGCGCGATGTCGTTTGGCTCGATCTCCTGGGAGGCGCACACCACGCTGGCGATTGCCATGAACCGTATCGGCGGCAAATCCAATACTGGTGAAGGCGGCGAAGAACGTTCACGTTTCACGCCAATGAAAAACGGTGACTCAATGCGCTCGGCGATCAAGCAGGTAGCCTCGGGCCGTTTCGGTGTCACTGCCGAATATTTGGTCAATGCCGATGATCTGCAAATCAAGATGGCACAGGGCGCCAAGCCAGGTGAAGGCGGCCAGCTTCCCGGTCACAAAGTCGATGATCGGATTGCCAAGGTGCGCCATTCCACGGCAGGTGTTGGCCTGATTTCACCGCCGCCGCACCATGACATTTACTCCATCGAAGATCTAGCGCAGCTGATTCACGATCTGAAAAACGTGAACACGAAGGCGCGCGTCAGCGTGAAGCTGGTGTCCGAAATCGGTGTCGGCACGGTTGCCGCGGGTGTTTCAAAAGCACATGCCGATCATGTCACCATTTCCGGCTACGACGGCGGCACCGGTGCCTCACCGCTGACCTCGCTGAAGCATGCCGGCAGTCCCTGGGAAATCGGCCTAGCTGAAACCCATCAGACCCTGGTGTTGAACAAGCTGCGTGGCCGTATTGCCGTGCAGGTCGATGGCGGCATGCGTACCGGTCGTGACGTGATTATCGGCGCACTGCTCGGCGCAGACGAATTCGGCTTCGCCACTGCGCCGCTGATTGTCGAAGGCTGCATCATGATGCGCAAGTGTCATCTGAATACTTGCCCGGTTGGCGTGGCGACTCAAGACCCAGAACTGCGCAAGCGTTTCACCGGCAAACCCGAGCATGTAGTGAATTACTTCTTCTTCGTCGCTGAAGAAGTTCGTCAGATCATGGCGCAGCTCGGCTTCCGCACCATCAATGAGATGATAGGCCGTACCGACAAACTTGATATGCGCCACGCGATCAATCATTGGAAAGCCAACGGCTTGGATTTTTCCAAAATCCTATACATGGCAAAACCAGAGCCGGGCGTGGCCATCTACAACTGCGAAACGCAGGATCACGGCCTCGACAAGGCGCTCGATAACACGCTTATTGAACAGGCTAAACCTGCACTCGAACGTGGTGAAGCCGTGCGTATTGTGACCCAGGTCAAGAACGTCAATCGCACCGTTGGTGCCATGCTATCGGGCCGCATCGCCGAACGTTACGGTCATGAAGGACTGCCGGAAGACAGCATTTATGTGAAGCTCAACGGCATTGCCGGCCAGAGCTTCGGCGCCTGGTTGGCACACGGCGTGACGTTAGAACTCGAAGGCGAGGCCAACGACTATGTCGGCAAGGGCCTGTCCGGTGGCCGCATTGCCATCTATCCGCCGAAAGACTGCCCGATTGTTCCTGAACAGAACATCATCGTCGGCAACACTGTGCTCTACGGCGCAATCTCCGGTGAGTGTTATTTCCGTGGCGTTGCGGGCGAACGTTTTGCAGTGCGCAATTCAGGTGCCGTCGCCATAGTGGAAGGCGTCGGCGATCATGGTTGCGAATATATGACCGGCGGTGTGGTGGTCGTGCTTGGCCAGACTGGGCGCAACTTCGCGGCTGGCATGAGCGGCGGCATCGCCTATGTGCTCGACGAGGCCGGTGATTTCAAACAGCGCTGCAATCTCGCCATGGTGGAACTCGAACCGGTACCGGAAGAAGCGGCCGTTCTCGAAGATCTCGAACACCAGGGAGGTGACCTTGAGACCCATGGCCAAGTCGACGTGCGTAGCGATATGACCAGTTTCGATGCGCAACGTCTTCGCGAGCTTATCGAGAAACACCTGCATTACACCAATAGCAGTCGGGCCCGGGAAATTCTCGGCAACTGGCGCACCTATTTGCCCAAATTTGTGAAGGTCATGCCGGTCGACTACCGTCGCGCGCTGATGCAAATGAAAAAGACGCAAGAGTCCGCACGGCTAACCGCTGCCGCAGTGGGGGAGAAGTAATAGCATGGGTAAGCCTACCGGCTTCATGGAGTTCGCACGCCAGGACCGTAGCTACGCGCCTGTCGAACAGCGTCTAAAAAATTACCAAGAGTTCACGATCGCACCCAGCGATGCCGACATCGCCAAACAAGGCGCGCGTTGTATGGATTGCGGCATCCCGTTTTGTCATCAGGGCTGTCCGGTCAACAACATCATTCCGGACTGGAATGACTTGGTGTATCACGGCGATTGGCAGCGAGCCAGCGAAGTACTGCACTCCACTAACAACTTCCCGGAGTTCACCGGTCGTGTCTGCCCGGCACCCTGCGAGGCATCCTGCACGCTGAACATCGATGACAATCCGGTCACCATCAAGTCCATCGAGTGCGCGATTGTCGATAAAGCCTGGGAAAAGGGCTGGATCAAACCAGAGTCTGCTGAAACTAAGACCGGTAAAACGGTGGCTGTCGTCGGCTCTGGCCCCGCGGGACTTGCCTGCGCCCAGCAACTCGCACGCGTCGGCCATGCCGTTACGCTGTTCGAAAAATCTGATCGCATTGGCGGCTTGATGCGTTATGGCATTCCCGATTTCAAAATGGAAAAGGACACCATTGACCGGCGTATACAACAGCTTGCCGCTGAAGGCGTGACCTTCAAGACCAACACACATATCGGCGTGGATATCTCCGCCAAGCAACTATTGAAAGAATTCGACGCCATCGCACTGACCGGCGGATCGGAGCATCCGCGTGATCTGCCGATCCCGGGACGCGAGCTGCGCGGCGTGCACTTCGCCATGGAATTCCTGCCGCAGCAGAACAAGCGCGTCGCTGGCGACAGCATCCCCGAGGCGCAGTCCATTCTGTCAACAGGTAAACATGTGGTGGTAATTGGCGGTGGCGACACCGGTTCGGATTGCATCGGCACCTCCAACCGTCATGGCGCGGCCTCGATCACGCAATTGGAAATCATGCCCAAGCCACCGGAAAAAGAAGACAAGAGCCTGACCTGGCCCGAGTGGCCCAACAAACTGCGCACTTCGTCATCTCATCAGGAAGGCTGCGAGCGCATGTGGTCAGTTACTACTAAGGAAATTCGTGGCGAGAACGGCCAGGCTAAGACCATCACCTGCGCCAAGGTCGAATGGACCAAGGACGTAAACGGCGCCTGGAAAATGAATGAGGTGGCTGGTTCGGAGTTCGAGATCAAGGCCGATCTGGTGCTGCTCGCCATGGGCTTCATCCAGCCCGTGCACGCCGGCATGCTCGACGAACTCGGTGTGGCCTACGATGCACGCGGCAATGTGCAAGGTACGACCGAAGGCCCTGCGGCTTACAAAACTTCACTCGACAAAGTATTTGCCGCCGGCGATATGCGCCGCGGCCAGTCACTGATCGTCTGGGCGATTCGCGAAGGCCGCCAGTGCGCGCGTGCCGTCGACGAGTATCTGATGGGTAGCACGAATCTGCCACGTTAAAACCTATATCGAACCGCCAAGAACGCCAAGAAAATGCGTGAAAAGAGCTGAGGCTTTTTACATCTTTTTACCTTGGCGTCCTTGGCGGTTCAAAAATCTTTCTTGGTGTCCTTGGCGGTTCAAAACACATGTCTGAATTAAAAAACGACCGTTTCATTCGCGCCTTATTGCGCCAACCTGTCGATGTCACTCCGGTGTGGATGATGCGCCAAGCCGGGCGTTATCTGCCCGAATACCGCGCCACCCGCGAGAAGGCCGGTAATTTCATGAAGCTCTGCCAGACGCCAGAACTGGCCTGCGAAGTCACCCTGCAACCCCTCGAACGTTTTCCGCTCGACGCCGCCATCCTGTTCTCCGATATCCTCACCGTGCCGGATGCCATGGGTCTGGGTCTGTATTTCGAGGAAGGCGAGGGACCACGTTTCCGCAAACCGGTACGAACCGAAGCCGACGTACGCGCCCTCAGCGTTCCGGACCCTGAAGGTGAATTGCGGTATGTGATGGATGCGGTACGCCTGATCC
Organism: Thiohalobacterales bacterium; assembly: GCA_041739295.1. Lineage (GTDB taxonomy): Bacteria > Pseudomonadota > Gammaproteobacteria > Thiohalobacterales > Thiohalobacteraceae > JAHJQQ01. The sequence goes on from JBGSOE010000098.1 coordinate 22,437, forward strand.
GCCGCGAGCTGGATGGCCGTGTGCCACTGATCGGTTTCTCAGGCAGCCCTTGGACACTCGCAACCTATATGGTCGAAGGCGCCTCCAGTAAGGATTTCGCTACCATAAAGGCAATGCTCTACGATCGCCCGCAGTTGCTACATCAACTGCTGGACACGACGGCCAAAGCGGTCAGCAGCTACCTCAACGCCCAGATCGCAGCGGGCGCACAAGCCGTGATGCTATTCGACACCTGGGGCGGTGCCCTGGGTCCGCGCGAGTATCGTGAATTTTCACTCGCCTACATGACCCGTATCATCAGCGAACTGACGCGAGAACAGTCCGGCCAACGCATCCCTGTCATCCTATTCACCAAAGGTGGCGGCCAGGCGCTGGAGGCCATGGTCGAGAGCGGCGCAGACGCACTCGGTCTCGATTGGACCACCGACATCGGCCAAGCCCGCGCCCGGGTTGGTGGCCGTGTGGCACTGCAAGGCAATCTCGACCCCGCCGTACTTTATGCCCAGCCCAAACAGATTCGTACCGAAGTTGCCCGAGTCCTGGCCGCCTATGGCAAGGGCAGTGGGCACGTCTTCAATCTCGGCCATGGCATCCACCCGCAGATCGACCCTACCCACGCCGCGGTCATGATCGCCGCAGTGCATGAACTCAGCCGCCCCTATCACAGCCCCTGACACACTGAACCATTAAGACTTCCGTGGTTAAAGTTTCCGGCCTCCACGGCCGTTAAACGGCGAATAATCACACCAACAAAGTCTTGTCTACTATGCGATTCAAACACCGTCGCAGCCTGGGGAGCACTCCCCTGCTGCATAGCGTGCCGCACGTTTTCGGGGGGAAACACGCCGCATGAACTGGCGAGTTCAGCTAGCCCGTTGCCTTCGCCGGCAAAGCCTGCGGCAACGCTATTTGGGCGTCGCGGTCTTCCTCGGCTGCGTCGTCGTCGCCAGTGCCGTGATGACGGAGCGTTACGTCTCCACGACCAGCCGTGCCAGCGCCGAAAACAACGAAACTCGCAATCAGATTCAACAACTCAGCCGCAGTGCACGCAATGCCGTGTGGGGCGCCGAGTATGCCTTACAGTCCTATGTCCTGAGCCCGGCACCCGAGTACCGCGAAGCCGTGGCTGCCAATTTGCAGAGTGCGCAAGCCAATGCCGTCCATCTTCGCGAATCGACTTGGGTTAAGAACAATCAACTGCAGGATGTCGCCACTCACATCATCGGAAATCTCAAAAAGCTGGACCAAAGCTCCGCAGAGCTAATGGATATTCGCGCTGATGTAGACAAATTGTTCCCTTCGGCACGACTGATGGACAATGTCCTGGCACCGGCTAATGCCAACTTCCAAACAGCAGCACGCCTGGCGCTGGAAGAGATCGCGGCTGACCAACCGGCTAGCTTGACTGCTCACGTGGCATTCGAAAATGCACGTCACACTTGGTCACAGATGATCAGTGCCTTCCGGCTTTATGTGGTACGTCGTGCGGGCATCTACAACAACACCGAACAAGGTCTGCAGAATGCAGGACATGATGTCGCCCTGATGCTGGAATTGACTGAGCAGCATTTGCAAATACTATCTGCCATGGAGAAAGCCGGTGAGTTAGGCCTACAAGCCACCGAATCACTGCATCAGTTACAGGCTCTCTCTGAAACCTGGGCGGTTGGCTTTGGTGAATTCCGTCAGCTGCAGGAAACTGAACATTGGCGCAATGATGTGCCATTGATCCAGAATGTGGTGCAGCCCCTGTTCGCTGAGATTTGGGGGCACCTGGATCGCATGGATGAACAGCTTGAGGCAGGTGCCGTAAAGGATGTCTCCATCTGGACCGATGTGGGCCAGATACTCAATCGGAACCTGCTGTTGCTGTCGCTATTGGCAACCATCTTCATCGCACTCGGTTTCATTTTCTTTGAGCTCACCATACTGCAGCCGCTTTCTCAGGTCACGCGCGCAATGAAAGCCGTGGCCAAGGGTGAGCCGCATGCACGTCTTCCGCGCGCCAACAGCATTGAAGCACGCAACCTTATCGAAGCCTTTGCGCATATGCGCCGCAATGTACATGAACGACAGATCGCGCTACGTCATCAGGCATTGCATGACGCACTTACCGGCCTACCGAATCGCGCCTTGATCAAAGATCGACTCCATCAGCTCATCTTGTCTTCAGAGCGCGACCGCAAGTCCTGTTTCTGCCTGCTGATGATCGATCTAGATAGATTCAAAGAGATCAACGATACGCTGGGGCATCAAGCGGGCGACCAGGTCCTGTGTGAAATAAGTAACCGGCTTAATCAGGTTCTGCGCAAATCAGACACTGTCGCACGCCTGGGAGGCGACGAATTCGCGATACTCCTGCCGGAAGCCTCAGTGCGTCAGGCGCAGGAGATCGCGCAACTCATAGCTGACACCATCGAGAAACCGCATTACTACAAGGATAGAGAGCTTCCGGTGGGGGCCAGCATCGGCATTGCCGTTTATCCTGAGCATGGCCAGGATACCGACACGTTGTTCAAGCATGCCGATGTGGCCATGTATGTCGCGAAGCAAGATGGCCTGCCTTATTCGCTTTACTGTATTCAGCAAGACCAACACAGCATTGGTCGGCTGGCGCTGATCAGCGAATTCCGCACTGCCATATCGGATGGTGGACTAGAGCTGCATTATCAGCCCAAGCTCGATATGCCAACCGGATCAGTAGTGGGTGTTGAGGCGCTATTGCGTTGGCCCAAGTGGAGTTCGGTAAAAACTGAGTATCTGATCAAGACCGCTGAGAATACCAGCCTCATCAAACAACTTACTCACTGGGTATTGAGGACTGCGATTTGCCAGTTGGCTCAATGGCAACAACAGGGCATTGATCTCCCTATTGCCGTCAACCTGTCCACCTGGAACCTGTCTCATTCGGACATAGATGAGACGATTAAGGCACTGCTCATCGAGTACGGCGCAGCACCAGAACTACTGGAACTTGAAATCACTGAAAATGCCATGATGACCAACCCGGATCGGGCACATGCGATTCTCAACAGACTGCAAGCATTAGGCGTGCATCTGACTGTCGATGACTATGGCACTGGTTTCTCGTCGCTGGCCTATTTGAAAAACATGCCCGTTGGACAGATCAAAATCGACCGCTCATTTGTCGGTGGCATGCTGGAAGATGAAAACAACGCCGTAATAGTACGCTCGACGATCGATCTTGCGCATAACCTTGGCATGAAAGTCGTCGCCGAAGGCGTCAGCTCTGCAGAGATCTGGGGACAACTGGAAATTCTCGGTTGCGATACGGCCCAGGGCTACTACATTGCGCATCCCATGTCCGCCGCAAATCTCGAACGTTGGCTGGACAGTGATAATCGTGCAGAAATTTACCCGACGGGTCACCGCGCCTGATCCATTAGTTAGAACCTAAAGCAGCCAACATCCGCAACCGATATACAGTACGAGGGCATGCAAGCCACTAGGCAGGAGGTTGCCCATGAACGTTCTGTTGTTTTTCCTGGCAGTTCTGATCGCGGGCGCTATTACCGGACTCGCCTATGTGTTGTCTTCCCAGTGGTTACTCGCCACACTTGCAGGCCTAGTCGGGCTCTGGTGTACCGAGGGCATTTTTGAACGCTCGTTCGGATATCAACCAGCCCAGCGCTGGGTAGGCCGCGAGAATCTGCCTGCACATTAATTCCGTAAGCTGTGCGAGGAAGCAATGAATATCATGGCATGGAGAATGTTTGCCCTGGCTCTTTTACTGGTCTGCCAAACCAGTATGGCACGCGATGTGAACGGCAACTATGCAACCTTTGGTGTCGGCAGCCAAACCTGCGCTGAATATCTGAACGCACGCGATGCCGGCGGCGAACCAGAACAGTTATTTATGGAATGGACGGCTGGCCACCTGTCTGCCTACAACTTATTATTGGTCAACACCTACAACATCCTCGGCGAGACCACGACCTTCGATATGCTGGCGCATCTGGACAGCTATTGCCGGCAGCACCAAGACGCCATCTACATTCAGGCGCTCGCGATACAAATCGAATTACTTTATGACGTACGCGCCAACCTCTCACCCGATCACAGCGGCTGGAAAGACTGGCTGAAAGATGTCCGCAGTGGCGTCAAGAAGCCCGAATAGATAATGCATCGTCGTTATTAGAAGCGTAGCGACAAAACTGTCTGTAGATTGCTTCGCTACACACAATGACGGCAATTTAATTCATCTGTTGTGGCTCAACGCAGCTCAGCCAGTAGGCGTTCGCATAGTCGCATCGCTTGACCCTGATAGCCTCCGCCAAACAGATTTAAATGATTCAGGATGTGGTAGAGATTATACAGATGTTTGCGTGTGCTATAACCCGCATCCATTGGCCATGCCTCACGATAACTCGCATAGAAGTCAGCACTGAAACCGCCAAATAATTCCGTCATGGCGATATCTGCTTCGCGGTCACCATAATAAACCGCCGGATCAAATATTATTGGCTGGCCGCTGCGCAGATAGCCGTGATTTCCCGACCAGAGATCACCGTGCAATAACGCTGGCTGTGGACGATAGCCGCTGAAAAAACCATCAAGCGTGTCGAGCAGTTGCTCGCCATATCGTTGCAGCTTACCGCCATAGCCGTTGTCACGCGCCAGATCGAACTGATAGCGCAATCGTCGTTCTCGCCAGAACTCGATCCAATCCAGGCTGGGGTTGTTGATCTGCGGTGTCGATCCGATAGTGTTCTCGCGATCCCAGCCAAAGTCTTTCCGACTCACGCGGTGCAGTGCTGCCAATTGCTGACCCAACACAGCACCGTCACCGCTACGCGCAAACTCCAGAAATTCCATAACCAAATAGGCATTTGTACCCGCAACGCCCCAACAAATCGGTTCCGGTACACGCACCGTACCGCTCACCGCAATCTCGCGCAGCCCGGCGGCCTCCGCCTCGAACATCGCCAATCTTGATGCAGTATTGGTCTTGACGAAAAAATCGCGGCCTTCTCCCTGTACGCGCATGGCCTGATTGATATCGCCGCCACCAATCGACGCACGCCCATCGCGCAACCGAATGCCGGTCATGTTAAAGATGTCTTCGCCAATGTGCTGCCACAAATCCATAACGATTAGCTTAAGGAGCCGTCAATTCGGGAAGTGTCGGACGCGGCCTTCGGCCTGAATCCGACCTGCGTTTGGTGCGCTGAATAGCGTAGGTCGGATTCAGCA
>JBGSOE010000101.1:0-4116 GCA_041739295.1 Thiohalobacterales bacterium
CGCGTAACTGGTGATGCGCCCGAGGTTATAGGCGAGATGGAACGGCCAAGCCGACAGCGGCCGCGCACGCAGGGTCTCCGGCAAACCAAAGGTTAAGGCGCCGACGATACCTCCGCACATGCCGACACAATGCACGCCTCCGAAAAATCCGATCAGCATGGCCGACAGTAGGCTGACGTCTATCAGCATGGCGACAACGCGCGCTTAGAGTGTCCAGTCATAGTCCATGATCAAAGGTGCGTGATCGGAGAAACGCTGCTCTTTGTAGATGCGCGCTGCCTGCACTCGCGGCGCCAGTCCCGGCGTGATCACTTGATAATCAATGCGCCATCCGACGTTCTTGGTCCAGGCTTGGCCACGATTCGACCACCAAGTGTATTGATCTGGCCTGGGATCGACCACGCGAAATGCATCCACAAAACCCGCCGCACCAAACAGGGTATCCATCCAGGCGCGTTCCTCGGGCAGAAAGCCGGAGTTTTTCTGATTGCCACGCCAGTTTTTCAGATCAATCTCTTTGTGCGCGATATTCCAGTCTCCGCAAATAATATACTCACGGCGCTTGCGTCGCAGCCCACGCAGATGTGGCATGAAGCGCTCCAGCACCTTGAATTTCACCTGCTGGCGCAGCTCACTGGATGAACCTGAAGGCAGATACAGCGACACCACACTGAGCCTGCCGATCTGCACCTCCAGATAGCGGCCCTCAGCATCGAACTCCGGCCAGTCCAATCCAATAATGACCCGGTCCGGCTGCACCCGACTGTACACCGCCACCCCGCTATAACCCTTTTTCTCGGCGTCGTGGTAATAACAATGAAAACCGCGCGGATGGTAGAGCGGGTCAGTGAGTTGGTCTTCCTGGGCCTTGGTTTCCTGGATGCACACCACGTCCGCCCGTTGCCGTGCCAGCCAAGTGAAAAAGCCTTTGCGGCCCGCGGAACGTATACCGTTGACGTTGAGTGTTATAACGCGCACGTGCTGTACCTGTGAATTTCGCCGTGTATCATACCGCACATCCCGGCCATCACCCTGGCCCAACCCTCATCAAACCTCGAGCCTCACATGCAAGACTATCAGCACGATTTCCTTAACTTCGCCATCGATACCGAAGTCCTGCGTTTCGGTGAATTCACCCTGAAATCTGGCCGCAAGAGTCCCTATTTCTTCAATGCCGGGCTGTTCAACACCGGCAGCCGCCTGGCGCGTCTGGGTCGTTTCTACGCCGCCGCCATCGTCGCCTCCGGTATCGAATACGACGTGCTATTCGGACCGGCATACAAGGGCATTCCGCTAGCAGCCGCCACGGCCGTCGCCCTGGCCGATCACCATGGACGCGATGTGCCTTATTGTTTCAATCGCAAAGAGGCCAAGGCACACGGCGAAGGCGGGAATCTGGTTGGCGCGCCTTTGCAGGGCCGCGTGTTGATCATCGACGATGTGATCACCGCAGGCACCGCCATCCGCGAGTCGCTGGATATCATCCGCGCGGCTGGCGCCAGCGCCGCCGGCGTAGTCATTGCGCTGAACCGTCAGGAACGCGGCAAAGGCGCACGCTCCGCCATTCAGGAAGTGGAACAGGACCTGGGCATCCCCGTTGTCAGCATTGCGGGGCTCGACCAGCTAGTGGAATTCCTGGAAGCCAAACCCGATCAGGCCACCCAGGTTGCAGCGATCCGCGCCTACCGCGCGGAGTATGGAGTCTGAAGAAAGGTCGTAGTCCAGCCACGGAACCCACGGAAAAAACCTTAGCAAGGACGTCGATTAGCCGCGTTTTTTTGCCAGCGGTTTGTCTGTGCATTTCCGTGGGTTCCGTGGCTGAAACAATATTGTCAGCCGAGTACTAGCTTAAGCCCCACCAGCAGGGTCAAAATCTCGTAGGCACGCTTGATCATCCGGTTGCCTTTGACGATGGCGAGATGGGCGCCCAGATAGCCACCGAGTAGCGAACCGGCCACCAGTGCCGGCAGCCAATCCCAGCGGATCGTTCCGAGCACACCCAGCATCAGCGCGCCGGTACCGTTCCAGAACAGACCAACCAGCACCAGCGTATAAGCAACAGCACGCCGGTAATCCAGACCGAACCAGCGCACCAACCAGAGCGTCACGAACAGTCCGGTCCCCGAGGTCAATGAACCGTTCAGAACACCAATACCAAACAGCACCCCGGCACCGATCAGACGTCCGGAATCATCCCGGTGCAGGCGTGCGACAACCAGGCCAAGATTCGGGTTTAACCAGGAATACAAGCCTAACCCCAGGGTCAAAACTCCCAGCGCGACCCGGGCAATCTGATCCGGCACATTCAGAATCAGATTCGCCCCCAATAGCACACCCGGTAGCCCGGCCAGCAGTATTAGAAGAACAAAGCCACGTTCCAGTGGCTCTTCCTTCAGATGACGCAGTGTGGCGCCGATACCCAAGGCAACCGTTGCCACTTTGTGCGTCGCAAGTGCTACCGCAAAGGGTAGCCCCAGGAAGATCAATACCGGCAATTGAATCAAACCAGCACCGCCGCCGGAGAAGGCCGACAACAGATTGGCGACCAGCGACGCCGCAAACAGAATGATGTATTCGATACCGCTCATCAGATCATTTTCCGGCCGTGTTGCTACCGACGCCACACAACGCGTTACAATGCGCGCACATCTTCCCGCATACGGGCCGACCGGTACAATGGCAACACACGGTCATAACTTTAGATGTACAGGACGACACAACGCATGAAGCCAATACGATCACCGTTCAAACACTCAATGCTCACAGTCATAGCCATTGCGCTATGCACCCTTAGCTACGCCCACGCTGCGGAGCAAAAATCGGGGCGACTGTATAAATGGACCGATGAGAATGGCAAGGTCCATTACGGTGACATGATCCCACCGCAATATTCCAAACAGGAACGCAAGGTACTTAATGACCAGGGTGTCGAGGTCAAGACACTCGATGCTGCCAAAACACCGGAGCAACTGGCTGAAGAGCAACGCTTGGCCACACAGCGTCTCGAACAAGAGCGCATCGCTGCAGATCAAGCCTCCCATGACCGCATGTTGCTGGCGACCTTCACCACCGAAGACGACATGGTGATGACGCGCGATGGCAAGATCTCCGCCATCGACGGCGTACTGCGCGTTACTCGCGATCGAATTGAAAAGATTGAACTGAGCCTGGCCGACCTGACACGCGAAGCTGCCGAGTTGGAGCGGGCCGGCAAACCAATTTCCGAGAACCTACACGAACAGATCCTCGGCGCCCGTGGACAGATTCAGCGTTTCCTGGACTACATTGCCAGCAAACGCCGTGAGCAGGAGGGTATTCGCGCCCAATTCGAGGGGGACATCCGCCGCTTCCGCGAACTCAAGGCAGCGCAATTGTCCGGGCCGAAACAGTAACGCATTATTGCCGGATGCGGTTCGCTGCGCACACCACACCCGCTTTGCACTGAAAGCTTACGTCTTATGCGCGTATCAGCGTACCCAGACCTTCATCAGTAAACAGCTCAACAAGCACCGCGTGTTCGACACGGCCGTCAATGATATGCGACGCTTGCACGCCATTTTTCACAGCTTCCAGCGCGCAGCCAATTTTCGGCAGCATACCGCCGTGGATAGTACCGTCGGCAATCAATTCATCGACCTGGCGTGCGGTCAGTCCTGACAACAGATTGCCATCCTTATCGAGCAATCCAGCGGTATTGGTCAGCAGCATCAGTTTCTCGGCCTTGAGCACCTCGGCGATCTTACCTGCCACCAGATCGGCATTGATATTGTAGGACATACCATCATGACCGACACCGATGGGCGCGATCACCGGAATGAAATCGCCACCGACCAGCATATGCACGACAGACGCATCAATGCTCGCAACTTCGCCCACATGACCCAGATCGATAATCTCCGATACCTGCAATTCGGGGGCATCCTGATCCAGCATCATCTTGCGGGCCTGGATCAGACCACCGTCCTTGCCGGTCAGCCCCACCGCGCGACCGCCATTGCGATTAATGAGATTGACGATCTCTTTGTTCACCAGACCGCCCAATACCATTTCCACAACATCCATGGTCTCGGCATCGGTCACACGCATACCGGCAACGAAGGTCGACTGCTTACCGAT
>JBGSOE010000329.1:0-1795 GCA_041739295.1 Thiohalobacterales bacterium
AGGCCGGCGCGCACGGCGTCGCGTTTGTAATCGCGCAAGGCTTCGCGCGAACTTTGGCCGAGCATCAGTCGCGCCTCGATTTCCGCACGCTGCTGATACGCCTGTTGAGTCAGGCGATCCATACTGATGGAGACGCCGCTCATAGTGTTACCGAGCAACATGCCGAGCAACGGAATGGCATATTGCGGAGCATACCAGGGATCGGTGCCGATGATCGTGACCAGCGCAAACAGTGTCACGGCGAACGACGATAGAAACATCGACAGCGTGCCGACGGCAAAGCCCCAGCCGCGCGTCAATCCACGCGCCTGGCGTGCTGTCACTTCGCGGCCAGCGACCAGCAGCATGAAGGTCGCCATCAGGCCGACCCAGCCCCAGTGCACATGCGTGAACAGTGTCTTCAGCACCAGCCCGACAAGCAGCAGCTGCACGGTGGTACGCAGGGCAGCGATCAGTATTTGAACCGCGAGATCGCGCTGCACGCGTGCTGATAGCACGGCGAGAAGAATAACCAGCATGGCGGCGATGGCCAGATCGAAGGCACTCAGATGGATCATGCAGCGACCTCCGGCGTATTGAGCAAGCAACCCTGTTCAATACGCAGCTGTCGCTGGCTCACGCGCGCAATCTGAGTAGTGTCATGGCTCACCCAAAGCACTGCAGCCTGATGAGTGCCTCGATAGTCCGCGATCAACGCCTCAATGCGTTCGATATTCCGCGCATCTAAATTCGCTGTTGGCTCATCCAGTAGCAGCACTTTGGGTTCATTCGCGAGCACTCGCAGCAAGGCCAGACGTTGCCGCTCACCACTCGACAGGCGATCAACCCGCCACTGCCAGGCTTCATCGGGTAATCCTATTGATGACAATTCAAGACAGCAGTCTGCAGGGAAATGCTCAGCAACCGTCACACCCCACCAGCGACTGTCGGCCGGCAATAGCGCAACCTGTTTACGCCACTGCGGCGGCGGAATCTGAACGGAGGAAATATTATCGAGAAAACAACTGCCCTGATGCGGATCGAGATCGGCGAGTATACGCATCAGTCGTGTCTTGCCAGCACCGGACGGTCCTGATAGACATAGACATTCCCCGGCGTCGACTGCAAGGTCGATCGGCCCCAATCCGTCGCAGTGCAATCCTTCCGCTAGTAGCCGCACTGACATCACCCTCTTTGCGCAACGGCCATTTCGATAATCGTAGCGACACGACAATCTTGCAATGGCGTCTCGGTCGTTTGGAGATCGCCACACCGTGCTCTCAATGACGAAGACGCCCTATTTCCGCAAAAGCTGCAGGCTTTACGCCTTACAACGCACAGCGTATGGTCGCCGCCATCGTTCACAACCCTGTTTGATGGAGGCAGCATGGCACAACCCGAGATTGCACAGAAGGCCCCGTACGCACTGGAACTTGAGGCGGGCACCTATTGGTGGTGCGCATGCGGTAAGTCCAAGAATCAACCCTTCTGCGATGGCTCGCACAAAGGCGGCGAGTTTTCACCCGTTAAGGTTGAACTCACTGAAAATAAGAAAGTGTGGCTGTGCGGTTGCAAGCAGAGTGCGAACAAACCATTTTGTGACGGTACGCATAAGAAATTATAAAGGGATGTTTCGCGCAACGACGCGAAGTCGCTAAGGGCTATAGATAAAACAAAGGAACCTCTGATTAATTTGATCAAGCGAGCAGATGCAAGGCGCGGACGGGTGAAAAAACGGAGTTTACACGGCGTAAATGAGTATTTTGAGCCCGGCTGCAACGCGGCAGATGCCGCTTCAGCGAATTAATCAGAGGTT
>JBGSOE010000358.1:0-7730 GCA_041739295.1 Thiohalobacterales bacterium
GAGCATGATGCAGACTGGTAATAATTTCTCACGCTTGATGCTGGGCGTTTTGCTGGTGTTGTGCATGGAATCAATCGGCGCATATCCCATCGATGGCTACGCAGAAACCGGCATCGCGCGGCTGGAAGGATTCCGCCTTGCGAAGGAAGGCAAGGTCGCCGGCAATCGGCTCATGCCAGGCGCGTATCTCAACACCGATCAGATTCAGTTACGCATGGAGCTACATCCGGATTTCGAAATTCCTGCCCCCGATCCCGGTCTGACTCGCAAGATTGTCGGGCTGCTCGGCGCCCAGGCCAAGAACTACAGCATCAGCGTGCTCGACCTCAGCGACCCTTATCATCCGGTGTTTGCGGAACACAATCCTACTGTTCGCCGCAATCCCGGGAGTGTCGGCAAGTTGATGGTGGCACTGGCGGTGTTCCAGACGCTGGCTGATCTGTACCCGGACGACATTGCGGCGCGCGAGCGCGTGCTTAAAAACACGCAGGTCACCGCCGACGCCTTTATCCGCATCGATACCCACGACGTGCCGTTCTGGATGCCGGAGATCAATCGTATGCCGCGCCGTCCACTGCGCGTGGGCGATACCGGTAGTCTGTGGACTTTTATGGACTGGGCACTGTCAGCGAGTTCCAACGCGGCCGCCAGCATCGTGATCAAGCAGCTGATGCTCTTGAAACACTTCGGCACCGCCTACCCCGTGTCGGCGGAAGCAGAAGCGGCATTTTTCAACGACACCAAAAAGCAGGAACTTGGCGATGAATTGTTGGATGCCCTGCTGACACCAGTAACGCGCAACGGTCTGGATGTAGACAATCTGCGCCAGGGCAGCTTCTTCACGTCAGAAGGCAAGCGTCGCGTGCCGGGTACCAACAGTATCTGCACGACCCGCGAACTGATGCACTATCTGCTGTTGCTGGAGAAAGGTGAGCTGGTCGATGCCTGGTCGAGTCTACAGATCAAACGGCTGATGTACATGACCCAGCGGCGCATCCGTTATGCAGCCTCACCGAAGCTGAACGACGCGGCGGTCTATTTCAAATCAGGATCGTTGTATCGCTGCAAGCCTGAGGAAGGCTTTGTGTGCAAAAAATACATGGGGAATGTTGAGAATCTGATGAACTCGGTGGCCATTGTAGAATCACCGGCGGACGACCCGCAAATGTTCTACATGGTCGCGCTGACATCAAATGTGTTGAAGAAAAACTCCGCGGTGGATCACCAGACTATTGCAACGCGACTACACGTTTTGCTTCGAGACTTGATCCGAGTTGGGCAGTCCGCACCGGCTGTTCCAAAATAATGTCGTCCAATTCGCAGATCAGGCTCTTCATCCACTCGCCGCCCTTCGGGCTCTCGGCCAGGGCAACTGCGATGTAGGTACGACCGGCGTGCTCGACAATCGCGCTATCGGCATGCCAGTTGCGCCAGCTGCCGGACTTGCGGTAGATATGCGCATCCGGAGAAGCCTCCAGCAGACCCTTTACGAATTTATGATTAATGCCTGGGTCGCCCATGATCGCCTTCATCTCCTTGGAGAGTTCTGGCGAAACCAGTTGTCCGGTTTCCAGCAGGTAATAGAAGCGTGCGACTTGAATCGCGGTCGCACCGTGCGACAGGTTGTGCAGCGGGTCACGCTGGAACGCCACACCCGATGCGTATTCCTTGCCGACCCACAGACCGCCATTGTAACGGGTATCATAGAGGCGATATTTCGGCGAACGCAGAACGGTGTTGATATACTCGCCGCCCACGCGCTTGATCATCGCCGTGGCCGCGCTGTTGGATGAATAGCGGATCATGTTGGTCATCAGCTCGCGGTTTTCATCATTGAGCTGTAGCTTGCCATCATGGATGCGCTCAAAGGCTGCGAGCAGGATGGCGATTTTCGGAAGGCTGGCGGCATACACCATGCTGTCGCCGTTGACCTGAGCGAGGCTGGGATGCTGCGGGTCGGTGACATCTACGAGTGCAACGGCGAGGTCACCGCGGCGCACAGCACCGTCAAGATTCAGTCGTTTGAGTCGTTTTTCGAGCTGCTTCTGCAGCGCCGGGCTTTTGGCATCACGCAGTGATGGGAATGCTGATTGTGGGGAAGCCGCTTGAACTGCAACGACTAATCCCAGGGAGAGTCCTACAACTTTTAGCAGTCGCAACAACATTGACTACCTCCTAACCTATCCATTTGAGCGTCATGGTAACTGATAAAACTTATAAAGCAATGCGCATGCCACATATTCGCTACGCACAGCTCACCCGATGTGTGATGCTGTTCACAAATTTCTTCCTGATCATCGCGGCGCTCTATCTTTTGAAGCCTGCGAGCCGGTCATTGTTCATCAGCGCATTGGGCGCGGAATATCTGCCCTATGTGTGGATAGCGACCGCTGTCGTATTGGCCTTGATCATCAGCCTCTATCATCGGCTGGTCGCGCGTCATTCGCGCATCAATGTCGTGCTCGGCACCTGCGCAATCATCATTACCTGCCTGCTGATCTTTTATCCGCAACTGAACAACAGCGGCTTTATGGAGGCCTTCTCGTTCTATATCTTCGTTGATGTGCTGAGCGTGATCCTGGTCGAGCAATTCTGGAGTCTGACCAACACCATCTTCGATACTGAAAGCGGCAAGCGTTGGTATGGTCTGATCGCGACCGGCGGTCTGCTGGGTGGTGTAGCCGGCGGCAGCCTGTCGAACACACTCATCACGACGTTCAAGCTCGATACCACCGATCTGCTGCTGGTGGCAGCAGGCATCATCGCGGTGCTGATGCTGCTGACCCTGCTGATGGGCCGGCTCGGTCTGTATGTCGAACATACTGGGGTGCGCGATCTGAATAACAACAGCCATGGGAATTGGCGTTCGATCCTACGTCATCCCTATCTGGCTCTGATCGCGATAATCCTGTTGCTCGCACAGATGGTCGAACCGCTGGTGGAATACCAGTTCATGAAAGTCGTGGAAGTCAGCATCGACAACCGCGAAATGCGCACCGCCTACCTGGGTGCCTTTTTCAGCCTGCTGAGCGGTATCGCCATCGGCATCAATCTGTTCATCACGCCGATGGTGCACCGCTGGCTAGGGGCAATGGGCGGACTGTTCGCCCAACCGCTGGCCGTGATCGTGGGCAGCTTCTGGTATATGTCCCAGGCAACTCTGCAGGCAGGTGCCTTTCTCAAGATCTCCGACCGTGGCCTGTCCTACTCGATCAACCGCGCCTCGAAGGAATTGCTGTATGTCCCGATCGATCCGGTGCTGATCTACCAGGCCAAGGCCTGGATCGACATGTTCGGCTACCGATTGTTCAAGGTACTCGGCTCGGTGCTCATCCTGCTGCTGACCCAGTGGCTGCCCTGGAGCATCACTGCCGCACAACTGAGCTGGCTGGTACTGGCTGTGTGTATCACGTGGATGTTCACCTTGCTGAAGCTGGGACATAAATACCGCGAGATCATGTCCCGCGCTACAGCTGCCAAAGCAGCGGCGTGAATGATTGGTTCGTTATTTTTGAACCGCCAAGGCGCCAGGAACGCTAGGGAACCTCTGATTAATTTGATCAAGCGAGCAGATGCAAGGCGCAGACGGGCGAAAAAGCGGAGTTTACAAGTAGTAAATGAGCATTTTGAGCCCGGTTGCAACGCAGCAGATGCCGCTTCAGCGAATTAATCAGAGGTTCCCTAGATTGAACCGCCGAGAAAAACATTTTCGAACCACAAAGGCGCGAAGGCGCGAAGAATGATTTATTTCTTAGGGAACCTCTGATTAATTCCTAACCCGTCATTCCGGCGAATGCCGGAATCCAGCGCCTTGAATACTATGGATTCCGGCATTCGCCGGAATGACGAATTAATCAGCGGTTCCTTAGACCGTTCATTGCGAGGAGTGATGCGACAAAGCAATCTCCGAGAGATGGGTTGGATTGTTGGGAGATTGCTTCGCTATGCTCGCAATGCACTAACGCATCACGACCATGAATAATTCATCATGGTGTTCTCTGCGCCTTTGCGCCTTTGCGGTTCAACCGGCTTGACTTCGCGTTCTTGGCGCCTTGGCGGTTCAAATTATGTTTTTCTTGGCGCCCTTGGCGTCTTGGCGGTTCCAATAATTTACCTTAGCCGACCAAATCAGCCTTATCCCGGCAACAGACTTAAATACTGGAAGGTGGGTGATATGCCCTCCCCCCGCACACCACGGTGGCGGATCAAGCCTACACTTGCTCTTTCGCGGCAACCCGGAAAAACCGTGACGCAGTGCACACTTTTGGCGGGATGCCAGGCCTATGCTTGCTGCGCTTCATGACTGTCGTTAGAGTGAGCCCTGGCTTCGAACCGTATAGCGATCCGATCCATTCGTGGACAAAACCCAACCGCGAAAACAACAATATGTAAAGGAACATTCTATGAACTTCATTCGTACCCTGTGCCGTCGCATCACACCGATAGTGCTCACCGCATTTGGCTTCACCTGCCTATACATGCCCGCAGCACAAGCCGGCATGATCGCGCCTTCCACTTATGGACAGACCCAGAATGGCGCCATCGGTGAGCAACGTCAGCAGCTGCAGCAATTTCTGGCGCGCGACGATATCCGCGCACAGCTCGTCGAGATGGGCGTGAACCCAGCCGATGCCCAAGCCCGCGTAAACCGACTCAGTGATCAGGAAGTCGCCACCGCTGCGGAACGCATGCAGCAACTGCCGGCCGGCGGTGACGGTATTATCGGCGCCATCGTACTCATCTTCCTGATACTGCTGCTCACCGATATCCTCGGCTACACCGACGTGTTTCCGTTTGTGAAGAAACACGCCCGCTAAATCTTTCCAGGGATATAAAAAAAGGGGCCGGAGCGCAAACTCCAGCCCTTTTTTTACACTATGGACACAGATCCATGTCGGACGCGCGGCTACGCCGCTGAATCCGACCTACTTAGCGCTCCGCATCGATTCAGATTCATCGTGTAGGGTGTGGTGAGCACAGCGAACCGCACCACGCCACATCCAACATCACTTTAATTGGTGCGGTTCACTCCGTTCACCACACCCTACGTTTGCTGAGTGATATTAAGGAAGCTCTGAATAATTCGTCATTCCGGCGAAGGCCGGAATCTAGTGCCTTGAATCGCATGGATTCCGGCCTTCGCCGGAATGACGAATTAGTAATTGATCTGAGATTCCTTAATTAATCATTCTTTGCACATTGGCGGTTAAAATATTTTTGTAGAGTGCACGTTGTGCACACCACACCCTATTTGCACTTTCCTCGACAGCGGATCTGACTCTGGGTATCCAGGAATTCCGCCTGCAATGGCCCACCTATCTTCAGCGCCTTTTCAACCATAGCCTCCGCTTCTGTCCAACGCTTGCGATCCGCCAGCACCAGCGCCAAATTGTTATAGGCCACCGGGTCGTCCGGAAATTTGGCGATCACATTGCGGTAGGCCTGGTCTGCGGACTTTAGCTTCCCTTGTGCATACAGGCTGTTCGCCACACCCAGCTGGGGCGCTAATTCATCGGGCCAGCGTTTGGTCGCGCTGCGATATATCGCCGCCGTGATTTTTGCATCACCATTTTGTTCAAACGGTGCTGCTGCATTCATCACAGCCGCAACATCAGCCGTGGCGGGTAAATCGCCCGGCTTCAACACCACCATGGCCCAATGGTCACCACGCGCCCAGGTGCGCTCGAATACAGTCCAGTCGACCACATGCCGCTGCTCCCGCCCCGAACGTAATATCACTGACTGCGCCGTCGGATCAACGCCGATCACAACGGCGTAATGCCAGACCGGCTTCCAGGCAAAGGCCAGGTTCTGTAACACAATGACCGGGTGATCAGCGGCGAGCTCGGCCTGAATCGTGCGCAGTTCACCGCTGATCTCGAACGGCACGCGCCCCTGCGCCCGGCTCTGCGCCAGCATTTCAATTTGCAGACTGCCTTTGAGTTCGGGAATCACCAACGCAGGCGCAAGTTCCTCAGGTGTTACCTGCACACCAGTCCATTGCAGTACCTCGGCCAGCGCCGCAGGACCACATTGATATTTCTCTTGGGGATAGAACGCGACCTTGGTCAATTCCAGCGCGGGACGATCAACATCGACATAGATCTGCGGCGGCGGTCCACAGGCTGTCAGTCCGAGCAGTAACGGTAACCAAAGGAGCCGACGTTGCACCTGTCCCCTGTTACCGAACAACTCTCGTAGTAACACGTCAGGTTACTTGCGTATGAAGGTAAAGACGTCTGTATAGCCGAGGATATCGGTGATGATCAATACCACAAAGACCAGAGCGACTACAGCGACTGCATCACCACCTGCGGGCTGGTCTATCAGATGGGTGGCACGCGCAAGCTCCGCATCGCTGAGCGTTGCAACGCGGGCCTGCGCGGCCTGCGGATCAACACCAAGGCTGATCAGCTGTGCGCGTACATCATCACGCTGCATAAATTTCTGGACCATAACGCGCTGATCGCCAGCAGTGCCCGGCGCCACATAGCGCTCAACAGAAATCATACCTGCCTGCGCGACGGGAACCGCGACCGTCATAAAACCGAATACACAGGTAACAGCCAACGTCAAACGCCGCATTGCAATTGCAAAGGATTTCATGCCAGAAACTCCTTATAAATTATTACGGGAAACAGACACCTGATTATACGCACTCACCGCTACCTCATACACTCCTCCTCCCTGGGATAAAAGCGGCCTATATTAAGAGACTGCGACGCCGGATATTCTGCGGAGGCATGCATCATCTCAGACGCTAAACGCACGCGCACAATGCAACCACAATATTACATTTGCCATAAAAAAGGCCCCCAAATGGGAGCCCTTATTTGACGGGGAAGGTGCAGGTATTCGCTCACATCGAGGTTATCTCCGCTGAACCTCTATATGCCCATTTCTCCTCCCGCCAGCATTTTATTACCTGGGTTTATAGGAGAATTTCTGTCCTCCAACGCTGGCCTCATACATCAGACCGCCCTTGGCAACCGTAAACACTGCCATGCCCTTGTAGTACTGACCAACCGTAGTCGCATCGTTTTTGCCGCCGCTGGCACCGGCTGAAGAGCCGGCCGTGGATGTCCCGGCCGATGCACCGGCCGTGATAGCCACGGCGGATGCCTGGGCGCCAAACTCGAAGTTGCCACTGGTAAATTCATCAAAGGCGCGTTTGTCCTCGAAAAACACAATCTGGCTATAAGCCTGCCCACCCAGCTGGAAGCCCACCGAAAGCTGAGTTACCGATGTGTCACCGACATGCTTGCCACGCTCATAGACCCGGCCGTCCCCATAAGCCCCACCGACGACGAACCCTGCCTTCCCAATGGTGGGAAATACCGCGTATCCATAGCTCTTACTGAAAAAGCTGCCGCTCTCACCGGCATTCTTGAATACCTTGATAGTGTCCGCATACTTCGCCTCTTCATCCTCTGCCCATGTGGAACTGAACGGCAATACCATCAGGAAAAGTACCAGGATGCTTCGTATAAAACGTTTCATGACCGCATTCTCCTTGATTATTGATTATCCGGACCTGCTATGACAGAGCTTAAACCTACTCGCCGATTAACGAACACCCACACGCTGCTAAAAGTATAGTCCGCGAAAAATGGGAAGTCGAAGGGATGCTCTCAAACTGAAATAGACAATTGTTAAGGAACCTCTGATTAATTTGATCAAGCGAGCAGATGCAAGGCGCGGACGGGTGAAAAAACGGAGTTTACACGGCG
>JBGSOE010000373.1:0-37833 GCA_041739295.1 Thiohalobacterales bacterium
CCGCAGTGCGTCGCTCAGACTGAGCAGCGCCGGCACCGGCTGCGTGCCTGCATGCTCCACGCTATCCTCGAGCAGCGCCACCGCTGCATCCTGCCGGTTCAATGACAGTTCAACACGCCCCGCTTGCAGGGTCAGCTCCGCGCAAAGCCTGTCGCGCGTCGGCTCGTCCAGTGTCAGGCTGTCGAGAGTCGAGCGGGCTCCCCCATAGAGCGACGACGCCTCTGTCTCTAGGTCCTGCCGACGCGTCAATAGGCCTGACAGCACCCGCAACCGCAGCGTGGCGATCTCAATCCAATCCGCATCCGGAACTGGTCTGATCCGCTCGAACTCGCCCCGTAGGATGTCGGCCTCCCGCCACAGTAAGTCCTGCAACGCCTCCACGAAATGGAGCGCGGGGCCGCTACTACTCGCATTCAGGCTGTCATCGATCGCGTTGAGCATAATTCTGGTGCTGGTCGCGATACCATTCCGCGCGTCCGCTGTCTCTATGTTGCTCGGGCCTGCGAGCCGGGCCGCGGTAGTGCCTGCATAGATGTATGCATATTCGGTCGCGCAATCGACGCCGGTGCCGTGCATCGCACGGGCGATCGGCCAGCCCTGGCGCACGACCCGGTCCAGTACGGTACGGGCATAGGCGCTCGCCTCGCCAGCGTTCACGCTCCATAACGTGCCGGCATACCCGCGTGCCCCGACTCGTACGAACTCCCTGCCGATGCCTACCCAGGACAGGCAGGAGCTGTTGAACACGAAGGGCCGGCTGCGAAGCCGCTGGCGCTGCTGCAGCTTGAATGCGGGCAGCGGCCCGTCGGCCAACTCGATCTCGTGGTCCGATCCGTGCGTGTTGAAGTAGACCACGTCGAGCGGAAGGCCACCGAGCTGCAGCAGGGATAGGTTTGCGGCCGCCAGACCGTCGAGCACTAAAGCACGGGATGGTCGGTCACCCAGCATCATTAGCACATCGCTGGTTTCGCTCGTGCGGAAGAAACCCGGATCGAAGATCAGGCTGAAACCAGCGACACCGTCGTCAGGGGGGCCTAGCAGTTCAGTCATCACCAGCAGCGCAGGATCGCCGCTAACATGGCCGATTGCCTTCATCGACCAGTCCGTTTGGCCCTGTCGTAAAAACGTATAGGGCACGCCCGCGGTAAAGGCAGTGAGGTCAAGGTCGCCGACCGCCGCGACCACCGCGTCTGGGACGACTGCCGACACCGCTGCCGCAATCCGCTCGATCCCCGCCCCGACCACCGGGTCGTCGAACAAGAAGTCCTTGATTTGACCAATATCGTCGGCCACATCCTGCATCATCGCTACTGCCGACTCAATAGCCTCCATGTCCGGCTCAGGTGTCAGCACCAGCTTGACATTGCGCGCATGCGCGTACTGTACGCCGATCAGGCGGTCTGCGGACTCTGCGAACTCCACCAATACGGCCTCGCCCGAGTCACCCACGGGGGGTGCATCGGCCACGTCATGGCTGTCGGGATGGATGGGCCGGCCGGTGCGCAAGGCACGCCACAGTGCCTCTAGCCAGACAGATGGAGTGTCACCCGCCACTCCGATGCTCTCTGGTCTTGCACCTTCTGGTCGGCACACGAACCAAGCAGCGTCCGCTAGAGTGGCCAGTTCATCGGCATCGAGCCTCACCAGATCAGTATCCGCGGAAAGGAGGGGCAGGCGTGTTGGGCCGATTCTCCGCATAGGGATAGCATCGAGTTGGTCGAGATCACCCTCCGTCGCGTCGAACAGCAGGATCGCCCGTGCTGGCGGCCGCTGCGCGAGCAATTCAGCGACCATGCGTTGGTGACGCCACCAGGACCGGTAGCCGGTCAGGTCCTCCGCTGCTGCATCTACCGAGCGGTTTGCGGCGGAGATCGCATCTGGCGATGCGGCGAGGCGTGCGAGCCCGGTGCCTGTCAGTGCATCTCGACGATCACGTTCGGCGACATAGCGGCCGTAGCGGTCACGATACTCAGCTTCGGACACAGGCGCCGGCTCGATCACGATCAGCGGCGTGTACCGGTTGGGTGGGCACGCTGAAAGGACCACAGCTGCCGCGCGCAATTGATACGGGCGGCACAATACGACCAAGCCACTCAATGCTGACGAGGTCATTTAATAAGTCCTGCAAGAAGCCACCCACGCGCGACAGGTGTTGCTAGCCAGATGCCCTCCCAACCGCTTTGGTTCACACTATGGGGCCCGCACCGCTGCCTGCTGGCGTAGCATGGGGCTTCTTCAGCGCCGTGTTGATCAGCACCGGTGTAGATACTCCAGCGTATAAGGCCGACTGGAGGTTCTTGCTCGACAGGATGACTGCAATCAGGCCGCCAAGCCCTGTAAATAGTATGGGGTCGCTACATAGAAGGCCGGCGATCACACCGCCGGCTTTCCGCTTGTCGCTTGACCCTAGAGACGCACCACTTCCGTATGTAATCGCCCCGACGGCACCAACAAGAAAAATGTTGAGTCCAGTGCCCATCCCTGTCTCCTAGCCCTTTGAAAGCGTCGTATATTGAAAATTCACGGATAAGAGAGGCCGCTAGCTAAGTACCCGGTCGGAAACAGGCTCAGATGCTGAGCGCGGGGAGCGCCGGTTCGATCTGCGTGTCGCCGTCGCAGTGCACAGCGTAGAGCAGGCCAAGCGGATTACCATGCTTATTGAGGAACTCGCGCCTCAGCTCAAGGAACACTTCGCCCAACGGCTCCCCATCAAGGAAACGCTCAAAGAAGCGCTTAGACCAAGCCACCGCGAACAACGCCGGCGTCTTGCACTCGGTCCCAATCACACCGCGCGCGCCCTTAGCCATAAAATACGGTACAAAGCCGTCGTAGAACGCGGGGGACATCTCGGCGGACTCGCAGGCATTGATAAACACCAGCGGGTTGCCACGCAACTGCACCGTTGTTGGTGCGTCGAGGTTAAGTTCACCGAGAGTGATGGGCGTGTCGGTAAGCACGATACTTGAACTGTCCGGTCCGCCGGGATCAGTCAGGCCCCTCGATTCAGCGTGGCAATAAAAGTACAGGATCTGGTCGTCGGTCGTGCCGTCGGCTAGTGCTTGAACCACCTCCTTGCCGGTGGAACGCCCGGTCACGTGCACGTTCTTGCGCGTAGTTGTGGCGTCCTTCCAGAACACCTGTTGCTGAGCCACGAAGTCGGCCTTCATCTTCGTGTCGATCCCGTTATTCAGGTTGACACTTACTTCGAGCTTCGGCTTGTCGCTAGGTATTATGCAGTCCACGACACTGAGCGTGTTCTGCAGCGGAATCCGCTCGATCACGTGGCGCATACCGATAAAGTTGTCCCAGTCCAGTTTCGCACCCGCCGATGCGTCGCCGACATAGAGCAGTCCCCAAGGCACCGGCGTACTTTCGGCTACGATCTGCAGCTTGAGGCGCGTCGTGCTGTCGCTTGCCATCTTGCGCAGAAACTCCCCAATGGCCTTTGAGTCCGCGCCTGCGGCGGCGCCGAAGAAAATCTTCTGGAATAGGGTAGCGCCAGCGCGCGCCATGGTCCGGAGCGCTATGTCACGGTCGACGGCTGGAATGTCGATGCCAGTCTGGAAAAGGTAATTGCCCGCGCCATCCTGTTGCATCACGACTTTCATTATTTCACGCCGCGCCGTGTCGATAACACTGGCGAGGAACGCGGGTTGCAGTGGCAATCGGGCGCGCGCCGAGACCGCGCCCCAAACCACGCAATCGTATCCACCGTCAGCCGCCGAGATCGATAGCCCGACGTCGCGTGGATGGATGATGGCGGCGGCGGAGGGTGGACGTCCGCGGGAACTGACATGTACCGGTGAGGCATGCATAGCGCCTACGTCAAACGTCAGTTCCATCTGTTGGATAAAGTTGCCATCCTTGTGAATCGTCGCTTTGAGGGCCGAGGGCCCATTATGTTGCGGCTGGATTTCAAAACGCGCCTTAGTTTGCGACTTGCCGACACGCGGGAGCCTCAGCGGACGTGTGTTCTCGGAGATATTGAAGTCGGCGCTGTCTAGTTGCACCGTTAGCTTCACCTCCTCGATGCCTGCGGGGAAAAGATTTTCCTCGGAGAATATCGCCGTGCCTACAGCAGAGGCGCGTTGCGCGACATCGATGTCGAACGCAAGCGTGTACCAGTGCTGGGCGATGAGCGGCTCATCCGACGCGTGATCGTCGATTTCTGCGTTGATCCAGCGATGTACGCTGGGACTGGGTGATATGTGTGGCGGAGGCTCGGCACTGACGCGTCCCTTGGAAAGTAGCTCAACACCGCCCCTCCTTCCGCCCTTCATGGTGGAACCGGGTCCTCGCCGTGGTATGGCTAACGGGGACAGGTCGGGCGGCTCAGCGCTGAGCAACCCGCCGCCGACAGATGGAGCGCTACCGGGTGTAGGCGAACCAGGGGACATCGACTGGCCCGCAAGCACAGCCGACCAGAACGCGTGAGCAACCTCGGGGTGCGCGATGTCGCTGTGCGCGCCTGACGCACCGCCGCCGTTCCGTATTACGCCACTAGCTTCGAGGTTGTAGACACGCCCGGCGCGGAACTCGTACTCAAACGTCGCCGACTGCATCGGCATGTCTTCGACGCCAACAACTCCGCGGATGCCAAACGATCCGATCCCACCGTACTCCGGAGGCTCCTCTCCGAGCACGAGCTGCTTCTTGAGTTGCGCGCCCAACGGGTAGAAGCGGCCGACCGCTGTGTCGTGCGTCGAGCGCGTCGTTACGATTGGACCGCGCACGAACCCGCGTTCTAGGATGCGGTGGAAGTAGCCCGCCGTTCCCGGAGCATATGGGATATCTTTGGCGTACGACCAAAGCGAGAGCGCTCCCTGCACCAGAAAGAGAGAGTCGACCGGACGCGGCAGCGGCTTCCCGCTCAGAGCGCCGGCTACTGTCGATGACACAACGATGCAGCCGAAGCTGTGTCCCATGAGGTGGAAGCGCGCGCGAGGCGCTGCCAGTTGCAGCCGAATCAGAAACTCGTGGCCGCCCGTCTCGCCAAACTGGCGCGCGCGGTCCTTCATCTTCCAGAACGAGAGTTGGCGCAGCGGCATTAGCAAAGCGTCCCGCAGCGTGTCGCCGAGACTAAGCAGCCCCGGAGTGCCGCTCGCTGCCGATGTTTCAGCATCGGCACATGCATCAGCAATGATCGCGGCTGGGTCGAACCCTTCCTGGTCGGCGCCAGGACGCCCACTTGCGTCGCCACTCCCCAGTCCCGACTCGGCGAACAGTAGCGCGTAGGCATCATGGATCTCCTGCGACATCGTGGTCGAGTCAGGATCTTCGTGAGCAGCCTGGATGATGAACCTAATCGCGATGCGCGCCTTTGGTGTATCAGCAATCCGAGATGCGTAGGCATCCACCTGCCCTTCGATCTCGTCGGTTGCCGAGAGTAACGTACCACCCTTCGACGGGATTGCTTCATCACCCCAAGGAAGGCTCGGCCAGTGCAGCCCGACGATGAGCGGTGCGAATTCCGGGCGCAGTTGCCGAGCTGCATCGCGATCGGACTGAAGCGTCACCATCGTGCCGACCCATTTATCGTATTGCTCTATCGCGGACGGAACATCTCCCTTCCACCCATGGCTTATAAGAAACACGTCGGTCACAGGAGCCGAGGGGTCAGCGACGCGCTGCCTTACGGTTTCACTCAACAGCGTGCCGTCAGGTTCGTGCCGCTCATGGCCGTTCTCGTCGAACACCACAAGGTAGTAAACGATATCGCAATTGTCGACCGTGCGTATGGGCATGCTGTCTCCAGTAATTAATCGCTTTGTAGTACTGAGATGCCCGCAGAAGCAATCTTCTCCTAAGGCCCGGTTATAACCTCGATTAGGAAACTTCGGATTTCGGAAGCACCCCTAATTGTCCGATCGCATGCAGCCGTGTGACTCGGATATACCCATCGACCCCAAGGCATGCCCAACTCATCGTATGTCGTTATCTTCGCCATAGGCACCTGCCTGTTCGGCACAAATTCAGAGTCTTCTGTTTGAGCCACGCTAGCAGACTAGGGACACGCTGAACAAATCAGCGATTGATCGATGATGAACCTGTTCAACCGAAGTGTTACGAAGAGCGTGACGAATCGAGGGAACATTGGCTCGTTGAGCCTCTCTCTGACTCGCGATTCCGCGGTTGGCCGCCGGTTTCCACCCGCTTTCGCCATCTCAGGATGCACCTTGGGCGTGAAGTGCAAACAATCGCCGCTTGGCGATCAACAGATTCGCCAGGCCAAACAGCGTGAAGAGTTGGGCCGCATTCTTGGCCAAGCCCCGATAACGCGCCTTCTTCAACGCAAACACGTTCTTGACGATGTGGAAGGGGTGCTCGACCTTGGCCCGGATGCTGGCCTTGAGTTGTTCGGCCCGTTCGCGCAGTCGTCCACTCTCGCTGTCCGGCAGCGCACGGCGCTTTCCCGGCCGCAAGGCCACGTGCCAGGTCACGCCGCTGTCGCGGTTCTCTTCCCGCTTCTCGATGCCTTGATAGCCCGCATCGCCGAAGACCGTCGTCTCTTCACCATGCAACAGGGCATGGGCCTGGGTGACGTCGCTGACATGGGCTGCGGTGGTGACGATGGTGTGGGTCAGCCCGGATTCCGCATCGACCCCGATGTGTGCCTTCATGCCGAAGTGCCACTGGTTGCCCTTCTTGGTCTGATGCATCTCGGGGTCGCGCTGGCCGTCCTGGTTCTTGGTCGAGGACGGCGCTGCGATGATCGTGGCATCGACCACCGTGCCTTCCCGGAGCATCAGGCCCTTGGCAGCCATGTGTACGTTGATGGCGGCAAAGATGCGCTTGGTCAGCTGGTGCGCTTCCAGCAGGCGGCGGAACTTGAGGAGCGTGGTGGCATCGGGGGCCGCCTCGCGGTTGAGGTCGATGCCGACGAAGCTGCGGATCGCCTGGCTGTCGTAGAGGGCGTCTTCCGTTCCTTCGTCGGACAAGCCGAAGCACTGCTGGGCGATGTACATGCGCAGCATGCGTTCCAGCCCGATCGGCGGCCGGCCTCGCCCCTCGCCCTTGGGGTAGAACGGTTCCACCTCCGCCACCAGCGCAGGCCACGGCGTCACGGTATCGATCTCGCCAAGAAACCGGTCGCGTCGCGTGACCTTCTTCTTGGCCGCATACTCGAGGTCAGAAAAGCTTCGTTGCATTGCTGTCTTTCGTTCAGTCATCACCATGCGGATTCTCGCAAAGCCGGGATCACTTCGATACTGGGACTGGCGAATAAATCAGCGTGTCCCTAGTGTCAAAGGTTCATTACGTTATGGATAAAGGAGACTGGGGCACATACATCATGCTCAAAGTAACTGTAGTCAGCTTAGGACAGTATTTTTTAAACTGATATACAACTTTATTTGTAGTTAGGGAAGCTATAGCACTGGACTTTCCCCGCTTCTGCTTCGTTGCTGCCGAACGCGCAGGCGCCAGAAAGCTGTCACTCAGGTGAATCTGGAGGACGACCTCGGCAGCTTTGGCCGGATTCTGTTGAAATACTCGAGGCCGTAGCTGAGACCATTCATTACCCAGGGAGATATTTTAAACGTTGCTCCTTTCGGGTCATATAACCGGGTCTAAATACCCGGTTTTTCGTTAGTTCCCCTGTTTTTGCATCAAGCGGTCGCACCTATCCCGTCAGTTGGTGCGCTTGCTTTGTCAGCTTGGCCAAACGACGCAGATTCTGGACGGCTGCACGTGAATTCGTCGCTCGCACCCCGTCTTTTTCGGCATCTTTGTGCTAGCTGGTCTCACATGGTGTGGGGTGTCGGCTTCAGCCATGGTTCACGGCGCTGCGCATGCCAAAGGATCGCCATAGAAGCAGTAGGCGGCATAGGTATCTTCGGCTCCCGTTGCCTTGTCATAGGACCGCGCCCGGATTTCCCGCAGCACCTCCGCGAACGACCGCTCCCGGTTCTTCAGTATCTCTTCGTAGAAGGCCATCGTGACTTCATGGGCGAGGTCATCGCGCACACTCCAAAGGGCGGCGACGACACCTGCAGCACCAAGATCGATAAACGTCTGGGCAAAACCGCCGAGTCCAACAAGTGCAGGCTTGGGCCGACCGACCTCGCAAGCGTTGATCACAACGAGGGTCAGTTGGCTCTCGAGGGCTTCTCGGATGCTGTCGAGTCCGCTAAGCATCGTCGTGTCCAGCTTTCGACCTTCGTCGAGATAGACGGCTTGGGAAGGACTCTCGGCAGGATCAACCCCGTGACAAATTAGGTGCAGAAGACTCGTTCTCTCACTGGATAGGACCAAGTCTATCGTTTCCAGCTTTACTGGCTGGATCCTGATGCCTGGGAAATGTGTCAACACATATTCTGCCTCATCATCCGCATGCTCTAGCGCGTCCTTCCCCTTGTAGGTCGGCGCAATTACGATGCTGTTCGAGAGCGGCAGGTGCTGGGGAGCCGAGCAGCCATCGCCGAGCAGCCACCGCCCCACCGCGGCCTCGACGCCTAGTGGCTTACGTATTTCGGTTTCCCTTTGCTTCCGTCGATGGGGGATCATCAGCTCCCAAGGGATATAGGGTTCGTCGGAAACTACGGCGATTGTCTTTGGAGGGTGTCCAGCGTCTACCAGTTTCCAGTAGACGCGTTTGAAGTTATCGGGAGCGGCATCGAAAAGCTGGCGACCTGAACCTTTTAGCGAACTCAAGCGCTCGAGCGCAGTTGCATCTTCTTTGACGAAATCCTCCATGTAACCGCGGACAATGGAATCGGCTACGTCCGGCAGATTCCAGTCTATCCACTGCTCTTTTTCCTCTGCATCTATCAAAGGCGTGGAGACCCAGCACTGGAACTGCCGTCCGTCGTTGATGGGCTGCGCGCGCACTTGTAGGATCAGATCCGGTGACTTTGCCTCGGCGTCCACCCGCAGGGTTCCTGCTGCTACGCGCTCCTTAACGTTCGGAGCATCGGGTGGGACAGCGAAGTCGAGATCCAGCTCAATGATTCGGGTCACGCTGCCGCTTGGTCGACCCAAGTAATTGAATACGGCGGAAATACTCGCACGCCTCGCCGACGGCAGGTCCTCCAGTGATTCCAGGATTTGCACCTTGCTACGTACCTGAACCTCGAAAGTCGCAACTGAGGAACTATCTTTGTTGACCTCGATTGTTAAAGGCTGGATCACAGACCCGATCGCCTCGAGTTGCGGGCTGACCAACAGATGCGCGTTGAGGTTAATACGCTCAATGTGAGGAGGCAGTTCGATAACGATGTCCTCGGTCTCCTCATCGACGTGGGCTGCCTGCTTATCGGCATACACGCGTACCTTGATTATTGTTCCGGGTGCGACGGCACCCTCCGGGACGAGGTCGAGATGGGGCGTACGTCGCAGTGTCGCAGGCACCGGCATGGCCATCTGCTGTTGCTGCTGTTGTTGCTGGTCTGGTTGTTGCTGGTCTGGTTTACCACGCCGCCGATTAGACCGGTCCTTCTCGATGGACTCAGTGACTTTTTTTGTGGAACCGGCGATTGTATGTGCCTCATTAGTTCTTGTTGAAGGATAGGCAACACCCATCGCTAGGTCGGATGACGTTGGCTGCGTTGAGCCGCTCCTGAGAGCCGTGTTCGCCAAGTCACTGTGGCGCTCAGACTCGCCGCCCATCTTCTGCACATTCCACTGTGACCCGACCGCATCAACGCTCTCCCAGTGTTGCGGCGATTCGGCGCCACCGTTGCTCCAGTATTTACTGCTAGCCCAATTAGCCTCGATCGTGTTTGCCAACCCGACACAGTCCTCGTCCCATGTCGAGGTACTGATCTCAACTGGGTTGATATGCCAATGCAATCTCTGAAGATTTGCCCCGCCTACTGTTGCGACGATCAGAGGTGCTGGCCGCAATAACATTGTGTGTACTGCCTGCAAAGCAGGTTGTTGTGGCGTTGGGAGCCCGTCACTGTTCCAATTGACCATCTCACTTCTGATCGATGCAGCGAGCTCCTTCCCTACGATCAATACCAGTAGATCGCAAGAATTTACCGCGGAGAGAAGCAACTTTGATTGAGCGGTGGTCACGACCTTAATTCGCTGCGTGCCCAGCTTCTGAAGAAGACAGTCAGCGAGCGACTCCGCCCGACCATCTTCCAGCTGATAGCAAAGAAGAATTGGTTTCACGCTATTCGATTCTCTGCCCAAAGGTTGGTTGCTTTGATTTTTCATGGCATGAACTACCAAAGTTATATCCGCAAGACTTCGATATAAGAATATCCACTTATAAGTTTGTTACCAGTGCACGCTCAGTCACCAGCTTAGGACAAGGTCTTAATAATTGATATACGACTTTTGTTGTGGTTGGACCTTCAGAATTCCCCACATTCGACGATCGTCAGTCAGCTGATGGTTTGAAGACCGCTTCGGACGGGCGAGGCCGTGTGGAAACACTCAGGAAGTCGATGTTGAAGACGGTGTGAGCCGGACGAACTTGCGATGATTGTTGGAATCATCAAATTTTCGTTGTTTGTTTGATGAGTAAAACAGGCCTTCAGGCCTTGATTGCCGCCATCAGGGTTGTCATCCCAACGATCTGTATTACCCGCTTCAGGTTGTACGCCAGCACATGCAAACTCATCTCGGCTTGCACATGCTCAAGGGTGCGCATCAGGAAGTGTCTTGCACCCATCCAGAATTTGATCGTGCCAAACGGGTGTTCCACCGTCTGCCTTCGGATGCGCATCACATTCGGTTTGCCGTCCAACCGCTTTTGCATCGCTTCGAGCACAGCCTCGTGCTCCCAGCGGCTGACACGGCGGTAGTCGCTTGGCGTGCACTGGGCCTTGATGGGGCAGCGCGGGCAGTCCGAGCTCCAGTAGCGATGAATCAAGTGTCCCGCTTCCACTCGGGCAAATCGTCGGATGAGCTGACTGCCCGCCGGGCAGCGGTAGGTATCGGTATCGGGCTGATAGACAAAGTCTGATTTGTCGAACCGGCCCTCGGCCTTGGCTTCCGACGTCATTGGTTTGGAGACGTAAGCGGTAATGCCCGCCTGATCACAGGCCAGAACCTCATCGCCGTTGAAGTAGCCCCGGTCCGCGATGGCCTGAAGTTCCTGACCCGGCATAATCTCCTGGGCCTGCTTTGCCATCCTGGCCAACTGTCGTCGGTCTGAACCTACGTTGGTCACTTCATGCGCCACGATCAAATGGTGCTCGGTCTCCACCGCAGTTTGCACGTTGTAGCCCACCAGTCCACGACTGGTGCTGGTGGCCATGGCCCGTGCATCGGGATCGGTTAGCGAGACCTGACCGCCTGAGTCCTCCAATTGCGCTTGCATTCCCTTGAGGTCACGCATTTCACGCTTCAAGGTCTCGATCTTCCGGTTCAGATGGGCCGTCTTGGTTTCCGTGACTTCCGACGGATTGCGATCCGCCGTCTCGATCGCAGTCATGTAGTCATCAATGCTGCGCTCGATCTCTTGTACCCGCTTGGTGAGCTTGGCCTGTGTGAAGTTGCGGTCGTGCGCATTGACCGCCTTGAACTTGCTGCCATCAATGGCGACGATGGCCTGGGTAAAAAGGTCAAGCCGCCGACACAGGAGGATGAACTCCCGGCAGACGTTGCGGATCGCCTGACCGTTGTCGTGACGGAAGTCAGCTATGGTCTTGAAGTCGGGTGAGAGCTTGCCAGTGAGCCACATCAACTCGACGTTGCGCTGAGACTCCCGCTCTAGCCGCCGGCTGGACTGAATGCGATTGAGATACCCGTACAGGTAAAGCTTGAGCAGTACCGAGGGGTGGTAAGAGGGGCGCCCGGTAACCGCTGGTGCTACGCCAGCAAAGCCCAATGACCCAAGATCCAACCCGTCGATGAAGGCTTCAACGGCTCGTACCGGATTGTCTTCTGCAATGTAGTCGTCCAGACATTCCGGCAACAAAGTGATCTGTGCCCGGTCGTCGCCTTCGATGAATCGCTTCATGTCCTCTTCCCACTGACACAACTGGAATCAGTGTAGGAAATTTGCAGGGGTTTTCACACAGCCTCCGGCCTAAGCTGCCGCTTGAGATTTGGCCGTCTACTTCCGCAATTCGTTACCGGACATAGACCAGGAAATCCAGCGAACGGCAGCTTTCTGATTTCCTCTGCGGCAGGACACGACCGAAGCTGTGTGGAAACGCATTTCCGCCGCCCTCTCAGCATTGAGGAAACATATTCATGCAAAAGTTTCGGCCGACGTGGATGGACAATGGCGCACTTCAGGGTAAGGGCAGGCCGAGCTGTTTGATATATTGTTCAGCATATGGAGCTGTTTCGTCGGCGGCCTCTTTGATGACCTGTTCCAGCGTATTGGCCACCCGGACAGCATCGATCGATAATTTGCAGCCGATCCCACCAAGCCGTGCTTGCACCGACAGGGTGGATTTTCCCCATGCCCCCGGAGTCATATTCACTGCAACGCTGACTTCGCCGAGCGACCCAACTCCCGGCACTTTGATAAATTCCAAGCCAGGAACAGACTTGCTGACTCCGAAAGAACTCAAGCCCTCTTTTTGTGAAATATCGATATTGACCACACCGACGGGAATCGACACTCCATAGTCGGTCGGGCCTGGGGATACACTGACTGACGGCCCGGCACCCAATCCAGCCCCAGCGCTGCAAGACCAGAAGCTGGGTGGGAAAGCCGAAGGTGGGGACTCATTCTGCGCTGCGAACTCTTGGTGTCTTCCATAGCTCCACTCATGGCTTTCGTGTCTACTCCACGATCGCATGGCCTCCCGCATATCGGAGTTCATCAGCGTCACGCCGTATTTCTCGGCCGTCGATGGGGCATCACCCATCAATCTTAAACCAAGCAGGTCAGGCCGTTCGCGGTCTTGGCCGAAACCCTGGAATCCGCGAAACGACTCGCGCTCGAAATTGCGCTCTGGCGCCTCGCGCTCCTGCCGCGCGGCGCGAGCCTCAGCGCGATCCCGAGCCCAGCTGCCATCTTCATCGCCGCGCACGACGGTTAGGCCCCAAATTCGTTGTAGCCGATGCGCAGCCGGAACATAATGCCGTCCACCCTAGTCTCGGAGTAGAGGCCACCATATCTCTCGTCCGACAATTGTTTGTCGAGGCGGGAATCGCGCAGCCGGTCGTTGATCGTGAATTTCCACTGACCAAAGGGATTGATATTGCTCACCCGATTGCTCGGTAGTTCGGTCATCCCGGCAATGCCCAAGCCCGTAGCTATTCCCACCATGTCATCGAGGAAAATGGTGCCGAAACGCCAGAAGGCGACCCCCCCCTGACCATAATCGGCCTGCTGTTCCGGAACAGTAATCCGAATTCCACCACGCTGGGCGGCCAGCCACTCGCGCACGGCCGCCATCACGCTTGCGGATTTCTCACGTCTGTCCTTATCATCTGCGAACGACAGTAAATTTCCCGGCGAGTAGCCAAATATCAACCCAACCGAGGCGGAAATCACACGCATTGGCTTAGCCCGATCAATCCCCACGACTTTGCGGAGCAGTTCTTGCAAAATTCAGAAAAATCTCGTCATAACCCTTTTCCCTCAGCAAATTGGGAATATCGCTCCAAGTCATCGGCTCGCCATTTTGTCTGGTAAAAAATTCGGGGTAAAGGACCGAGCTGATGCAAACATCATGCTGTCGCTCGAGCGAAATATAATTTTCCACCGCGTCGATGGCCTTTCGCGCCCATAGAATCAGGTCATCAAGACTGTCATTGTCCCCAGTTGACCAGCTTGGCACTGGGTCCAAACTGGCCATCGCATTGCATTTAAGCGCATGACGGATCGTAATTGCCCGCTGATAGACAGCATGAATGCTGTCGGCTTGCAGCCGCCGCAAAAACAAGATGCGCTGATTGAAATTCAGTGGCCCGCGCGGCGCCGAGAAAAAGGATTTTCGATAGGCAAATAAGTCTCGCTTTATCGCAAATTTGTCTTTGACGCGCTGTACCAATTCGGCCTGTTGTTCAGGGGGTTCGTTGATCGCTTGAGCTTTGACCTGGACAATTTCAAGATCCTGATCAATAGCAAATAGCTGGTCCGCGTTCAGGCAATCGATCACCGCTGACAAACAATTACTCTCTAGCTCAAACAATTTCTCTTGTCGCGCCTGACATTGATCAAGTTGATAACCAAGCGCGCGCAGATGCTCACCGATTTGACACCATGTGAGCATTCCGGGTTGATTTTCTCGCAAATAGCGATCAACAAACAATTCGGTTCGATCATGCAGGGCCTGTTGGGCCCACGAAAAATCTTGAGTCAAGTCTGGATTATTCGAAATGGCGTCGTATAGGGATTTGCGTGTTTGCTCCAGTTCGCCTGTTCGGGCCGCATTCGATGCTAAAACGGCATTGCCCATCTCGTCCTCCATGAATAGTCATAACAGCCGTCCTGTGAATTACGCATATTCGTTCCAGAAACATCGACCCGGCAGTGAGCCACTATCCATAAGGTGGCCTATCAATTGTTCGTCAGATCATTAATAAACTATAAAGCATTCCGACATATTGCGAGCGTTTTGTTGGCTAAAAGCTGATCCACTGCCGTCACATAACTTAATCTGTCGTATGTCCGCATTGTTAGAACAGACAATGAAGCGACCGGCCGTCACAGACTCTTGTGGGTCGGGAGTGTGAATTCACCATCGTGGAAGCGGCCATTGAGTTTGAAATCTAATCAACGACCGGTATTCAGCTCATAGCAGACCTGGATTGCCAGAACGCCATCAGCGGCCGACGATCGGCCCTTCGTGGAACAAGCCACGGCCGATCATTCATCGGCCGACCTATGAGGCGCAAAAACCTGCATCGCCATCTCCTCAGAGAGGCTAATCTCCAATCAGTGCCCACAAACGTTCTCACAAGGAATGCCGTCGCCATCTCCGTCCAACTTGCTCAAGCCGCATTCCTTCAAGTAATAGCGAGCCTCGGCACAGTCAGACATCTCTTTGCAAAAACGTTTATTACCGCACTTTGGATTGGCCTGCTGCTCTGGTTCAACCGTTGGTGTAGCCCCGGCAGGCGTCATCACTAGAGGCGACTGTGATTCTTCTGCTTCGCCATTGGACTGCCTTTCCCCACCCGAGCTAAACAATTCCGGCATCGGCCCAGCTGCTGATTTATTCTTGCGCCACTCCCAAGGCGGTATGGGGTTCGGCTCACTCCACAACCCGAGTCGCTGATTGCGAGCATTTTCCTCCCAGACAAGCAAGTCCTGGTTGCGCAAGTACTTTCGTTACGCCCACGCATAGCCTGTCTTCACCATTGTGTAATTGGCGATCTCGCCATCCACGATCACAGTGCCAATGGTGCGACCGTATTTGTCCAACCCACTAGCTTCAATATCAACAACCTTGCCGAACGCCAGACGTGACAATGCCTTCTTCGCGGCTTGGCCAAATGGCTGACCGATTTCCGGGGCATCAATCTGGTTGAGCCGTATCTTGACCTGGACTTTGTCATCCTTGAGTACCGTAATGGTGTCACCGTCAGTGACACTCACCACATGGGCCTTGAAGGTATCGGCTCTGGCTGCTGAGGCCAGCAGGGCGAAGGATATGGCAACGAGAACCCAGGCTCGGTTAAAGTCGTTCCTACTCATTACAGGACGGCACTCCATGGCTGATCTTTCGGACTTCCAACAGTACTACAAGCTGGCAGACGTACTCATCCAGCAAGCAAGTAAAGATCAGCTAGCCGAATGTGCCAGGCTGCTTGCGTTGAAGCTCGCTCACTATCAGGGGATGGCGACGACCCTTGACCGTCTAAAGGGATCAACCGAGGAAGTTCATCTGCTTGCGGCATTTAGATCGTTGCCCAAGGAACGGCAGCTTATCGCCATCAAACTGGTGGAGGCATTGAAGTAAGACGTTTGGCCAAGGTGATTGGATGAGCTACACCTTCTGGGAACGCTTGGGAGGTTATATAAAGTCTAGTGGCTGAAAATCGCTGAGGTCTGAAAGATTGGGACTTCGGACTGGCTTAAATGTGCCGTGGCGTTGTTACCTGATATTGAGTTCAAAAGAAGGGGCTATCAATGGAGTATTGGTGGGTAAACCATAAACAAACATTTCACCAGGAAGTGCCTGGAGGTTACATGTGGTCACCAAAGCAGCGGACAGATGGCGCCAGAAGTCATTATTACGACAACATGACGAAGGTAAACCCTGGGGACATTGTGTTTTCCTACGCTGGCGGGGAAGTCCGCGCTATAGGCGTAGCAACGGCCCGTGCATCAGCAGCCGCTAAGCCTTCGGAATTTGGTCAAGCTGGAGCAAGTTGGGAGAACGACGGATGGTTTGTTCCCGTGGAATTCAAGTTTGTAAAGCGTCCGATAAGACCTAAAGACCATATGGAGGTCATTGCCCCTCTGTTGCCCGAGAAATATTCGCCAATCCAGGCCAATGGAAACGGGAATCAGGCAGCGTACCTCTCATCAATATCCGAAGCCATGGCAGCTGAACTACTAGGATTGCTTAACGCAAGCACCCTTCTCTCTCATTTAGAGGGGGTTGGCGTCAGCTTGATGATGGAGGACGCGGATGAGCGTGCCGAAGCGTTATTGAATCAGCGTACCGACATTGCGGCTACTGAGAAGGAGCAGTTAGTAAAAGCGAGGCGGGGGCAAGGTGTCTTTAGGGCCAACGTGGAGTCTATAGAACCAGCGTGCCGGATTACAGGGCTTGGCCTCAAAGAGCATCTTCGTGCCAGCCACATTAAGCCATGGCGAGTCAGTAGCGACGTTGAGCGGCTTGATGGGAATAACGGGCTTCTTCTCGCACCCCATGTGGATCACCTATTCGATAAGGGGTTTATCTCATTTGATGAGCATGGGCGCATTCTCGTTTCCGCTCGCCTGGACGTTTCAGTGCTGAAATCCTGGCAAATTGATCCGAATGCCAATGTCGGTGCGTTTAGATCGGAGCAGTTGGCTTATCTGGCATTCCACCGCACTAGCGTCTTTCAGCACGAGTAGACATCAATGAACTATGCGGATCTTCGAGACTTTATCGCCAAGCGCATGAGAATGTCTCACATATATCAGCCCCTTATGCTGATGACTCTTTTCAAGAACAAGGGGCAAGCATCCGCCACCAAGATCGCCAATGAAATCCTTAAGCACGACCAAAGCCAGATCGAGTACTACCAACAAATCACCAACAACATGGTGGGGCAAGTTCTCAGGAGGTATGGCCTGGTTGCCAAGGACAAAGATCAGTACCGTCTTAATGACTTCGACAAGCTAACACCCAAGCAGGTCGATGATTTGGTGGAACTCTGCCAGGCGAAACTTGATGAGTACTTGGCTAAACGTGGGGATGTTGTTTGGAACCATCGCAGCAAATCCAGTGGATACATTTCGGGGACGCTGAGGTATGAAGTCTTGAAACGTTCTCAGTTCCATTGCGAACTTTGTGGATGCAAAGCTGATGAACGGGCTTTGGAAGTAGATCACATTGTTCCTCGCAACAAGGGTGGTTCTGATGACCTCGATAACCTTCAGGCACTCTGCTATCGGTGCAATGCCATGAAGCGGGATAGAGACGATACAGATTTCCGATCGGTGCGTGAAAGCTATAAGCACAAGGAGGATGGTTGCCTCTTCTGTGGAGAGGTCGATGGCCAAGTAGTTGCCGAGAACGCTTTGGCCTACGTTATTTGCGATGGCTTTCCGGTGACGCCAATGCACTGTCTGATCATTCCAAAGCGACATGTTCCGGATTACTTTGCCCTCAGTCGTCCCGAATTGAACGCATGTGACCGCCTACTGAGCCACATGAAAAGTGTTATCCAGGATCAAGACTCAAGTGTAGTTGGATTCAATATTGGAATGAATGCAGGAGCGTCCGCTGGGCAGACGGTATTTCATTGCCACATTCACCTAATTCCTCGAAGGGTCGGTGATGTTGAGAACCCAAAGGGAGGAGTGCGGCACACTATTCCCGGCAAAGGCTATTACTAGCTGGAAAAATGTTGCTGAGAAGAGGCTAGGCGTTGACTGCGGTGTTCTCTTGGGTGAATCCGCTTGGAATCGAAGCTGTTTGGGCGACCACCATGAACGCCCGTTATGTTCGGCTAGTCGACCGGAGCTGTCGCTCAGCGTGACCATGAAGCTGCCGTTCGGTAATGAATGCTCCCTTCTGCTCCTAATGCATGAAACCGACCCAAAGCGGACTCTGCAGGTTTGAAAAGCACACGTTCAACGTTTAGCTTAGCCCGCCGCGTAAGCGAGCGAAGCTCGCCGTAGCGGGCCGGCTGGAGTGTAGGGTTAGGCCACTCTGACAACCTGGCAAGAACTTGGGTCAAACTCCGTAAGGCTAGGATAACCGTTAAGGCGATAGAAAAGCTCCGTCATAATTAGCGAGCTATAGAGGAACATTGCGTGAAGATTATTCCACTGTGAAAACACTTGCGCATAGTACTGGCGTAGCGGTATTTCGTTATTTTCTATCGCGTTGACAAAGGCATCGTTACCTTCACGGATTGCAACCTCTTTACTCTCCTCCATGACTTTTATGAGGCTCTGAGTGGGACAGGAAAGTGATTCAAACTGTTTACTTTCCCACTCGAGAGTTTTGAGTATGTTGTGATTTTTTATATGGGAGTGCAGCTCGTCCCAAACCGCTTTGTTGACATGAGGCTGAATCAAACTGCCTTGGAAAGATTTTTCCAAGTTGTATGAATCAAGTTGTCCCACATGGGGGTTGCCCTTGTAGCCGATTTGTTCTGCTACGGCAATAAGTTTCTGAAAACCAGCTGGGATGATAGATAGAATACGAAGCGATTTTTGAAGTGCACTAACAGTGAGTGCAACATGCTCTTCGACAGTGCCGTTGATTTCAAATGCAACATCTTCGACATGTAATTTGTGCATGCCAATCATGATTGCATTTTCAAGATGGTTGTTTGCGGCAAGGACTTCTATAAAACCTTCACCGACTTTCTGGCTGAGCCATGCCGATGCTGCTGTGATCTTACGATTACAAGGTTGATGATTTTGACCACCCATTTGACACCTCCATAAAGGGCTCAGAAAAATGTTGGCTGTCGTGGAGCCCTAACGCACGAGCGGCCTAACGCCCATGCCCGCCGCCGTTTTACTGGAGCGAGGCGGAGGCAAAACGATCAGCTGGAGCGCTTTGTTTGGCATGCCTCCTTGCCAATTCATTTCCATGGACGTGATCAACTGCTCGCTTTAATTGCTGTGCAATTGCCCGTATATAGATGGGCATCAGAGTACCGTAAAGACGGCACCAAGGGGATGAATGATCCGCAGTAGCGAACACGTCTCTTGTATGTTCAGGACAGCCTCCGGCGCACGAATAGCGCCACTTACAAGCTATGCAATCACCTGTCTTTCTTCCCGGTGTTACGAGTGGTTTATTTTCGGGAGCAAGCTGAATTTTGTGGAAAGCATGCGACACCGTAGTAGTCCCAATGCCTCCGAACGGAACATTCATCCTCATCTGACAACTCGCAACACGCCCCACTTGGTCAATTGACAGGGTGCTTCGACAACTTCCACACGCCAAATCTTTCTTCACATTGAGGTTCCATTCCGCAAAGCGAGCGAAGCGCTCTATCGGCATGTTAATGGGATAGTGCTTCCCCATATCTTCGTATATGGCGCAAAGGGTATCCGTCATCATCTCCGAGACAGAAGGCTCTGCGAATGATCTATTGTCCCGAACCGGGCTCAATCGGAAACCGACGACGTTGCTTTGACAGTAGCTAACAAACTCTCGAATCGAAAAAATATTCTTCGGTGTGACAGTACATAGGAGATAGGGCTTTATGCCCGCACTCAGCATATCCGAGATTGTTTTATTTACAGTTTCCCAAGTACCGAGCCGCATAATGCGTGATTTAGAATTGGGTGCGGAGGGGACGCGGTGAGCGGTAAATCTTGTTTGATCGTGCTCGGCAGGTGCGCCGTCCACGGAAATCGATACTCCGATTCGATGCCGTTTGAATATCGGAATCCAGTAACTGGAGTCAAACACTCCGTTGGTGAGCATTCGAAGGTCTATGCCAATGTCCGAGTACTCGCGCGCCTTCTCGGCCGCCTCGCAAACCCCCATTACAACAGGTTCGTTCAAAGTTGGCTCGCCTCCTGCGAACTTAATTTGAAGCCGACGAAAACCATTTTCTCGGCACAATTCAAGGAGTTCCTCAACTGCGCGATGAGCAAGACTCGGCGTCATCAAGTGCTGAGCAATGCCCGACGTTGCCGCTTTTCGCAGACCAGGAATGTAGCAATAACCGCAGGATAGATTGCACGCATTCGAGACGTGTAGCCATACCGTCAATGCGCGGCCTATCTGAGTTGACTTCGGGCTTACAACTGCATCATCTTCATAACTTGCCAGTCCGTGAGTAACAAAGCTGCTTGCATTTACAAACTCCCGCGATCCCCTCGGGATTACTGGTGGAGACCCATACCGTTGCAGAAGAGCCTTCAACTCGCGAACGGGCTCACTGTGTAAATACTTTACGCCGGAGGGGTTCTCTGGATTGAACGCAAATCCCGAGAGGTCATCGAAGTCCCCAATCAGAAGTGGTCGCGTCACTGTTACCTCTCCGGCGTGTAAGCGAATTAGTCGCAGTCTTGGCAATCAGAGTCGCAAAGCTCCCCAGAATCTATCAGCGGCATAGAATCCGCTTTCGTTGTATGCAGGCGCACGGCCCCTCCCGATGTGGTGATGTCTCTGGAATCAAAAATCCCAGATGACGCGGCATGTTCTCGATCCGGGTCATTAGTGGGGCCGTCGGAAAGTGACATCTCTAACGCTGTATTTGCCATGGCTAACCTCCTGTGTGGTTGATTCAACTTTCTCATACCCCTGCCTTAGCGGATACTGTGTGCTTTCAATGTACAGCATTCTCTGCTGACCCGCCAACTGTGTCGTGTTGCCTAAAGTCAACGGTAGCGGGCAGAGTGGTACCTACTCTTATGAATAGTTTGGGGACTAATTTACCTTCACTTCAAATCAGCCTTGAATTCTGTAGTGGCCAGGTGAATCAACATACTATTTGCATAAATGAAAAAGAAACTAGATAAACAATGCAGTTTTGTGAGCAGCCGTTGCGGTCGGCCAACATGCCTTTGACGACAGATGAAGAGCTGGCGATACGCGACAACCTCTTCCTAGAAGCTGCCTCGGCAATCCTCACGCAGAAGGACTTTCCTTGGCACCGAGATAGGACAGGAGATGTGACAGCAAAGTTAATCCAATCATCTCAAGCGCTGGCGATTGATGTATTCGGCACTCTACAATCCTTGGAAGGCCCCACCCAAGTAATCGATGCTCTTTTGGCGCAGTGGGGATTGATTTCAAAGGGGGCTCAAAAGCTCTACCTTGAATACACCGTGCCAAAAATAACACTCTGTGAACCACGCTCCACACAGATCGATGCGGTCATAGAAAGCGATACAAGTATTATTTTCATTGAATGCAAGTTCACCGAGGCCGATGGTGGATCCTGCTCGCAGGTCAATCCCCTAGGTGGGAAATCACCCAATCGTGGGAAGGTACAGTGCACGGGCAACTATGCATCTCAGGTGAACCCAGTGAATCGAAAGCGCTCCCCGTGTGCCCTTACCGGCAAGGGAGTGAGATATTGGGAACTCGTGCCAAGCGTTCTATCAATTGCCAATGAAGTCGACCACCTTCCTTGCCCATTCAAGGATGGGTGGTATCAGTGGATGCGCAATCTAGTTGCATGTCGAAGTATCGCTGAGTCAACCGGCAAGCAGGGTGCCTTTGTAATCTTATATGCCGACGGCCCTTTTTCTATGGCAAAAAAGATTCGCTCATTGGACTGGCAGAAGTTTCAAGCACTCACGGCTGGAAAAGCAGTTCCGCTTATCACCATGTCTTACCAAGAGCTACTGGCCCTTGCCACTGCGACTGCGGTCCCCGCAGATGTTTCCGTTATGAAGCGCCTGAGTGCTTGGGTAGATCGGAAAGTAACAAAGGTTGCCCACTGTGCTTAGTTGCGTCGTAAATCTGATGTAGGGGGGCGCAGCTTGTTCTCGACGCAAGCGATTGCAATTCAACTATTGGTAGAAAAGTTGTCGCAACGCTTGTCACGGCAATTGATGACCAAACCGGCAAATTGCAGAAGTACGGATCAAGAATGACCGCTGTCTCGGGTTCGGCCCAATATGGAATTTTTCAAAGTACTTACAAAACTTGGCGCGATTTAATCGACCTCAATAACATTCCCCGGCTCCATAGTTCTTTGCGGATTCTTAGATAAACCCTCAGAAGCAGGCAGATACTGAATTTCAGGCAACACGAGTTCCCATTCTGAACACCGCACCGATTCGCCATCCTTGGCATGCCGTACTAGGACCGTAGCGACACGGACACCCAAGACTTGTCCGCAGGGCGGCTTAAATTTCTGAGCCATGCGGGTAACAGTCATCCCATTTCTATCCGCAATCTCCCATCCCGGCTTGCCATCATTCCGCAGTCTCAAGGTTAAATCGTCACCATAATCCAGTTTCGAAATAGCCATATGGATTGGTGCGTTGGGCGAAAAGTAACCAGGCCAAGAGAGGACTACCTGTTCTGGATCGGCAACCCAGGTCCGATTAGCCAGTCTCTGATCTGAGATCGCTGTGGCCTGTCCGGTCCTCAGACAGAGGTCAGCACAATCTTGGATGAATGCGTGTTGCTTCTGCTGTCGCTCGCAAAGCGTAAGCGTTCTTCGCGCACGAGTCATTGCAACATAAAAGAGGCGACGCTCTTCATCGCTATTCGCTGACCATCCCCCCCCGTCCAGAATCAACACATGGTCGAATTCCAAACCTTTGGCGCGATGGGCCGTCAGCAGCAGCATGGGGCCATTAGTCATATCTCCCGCGGCACTTTTTCCACCGGCCCCAAACTCATAAAGCAGTTCAATCAGATCAAATGCCACCCGCTCCGCGCCAGGTGCTGCCGACTCACACTCCCGGATGAATTGAGCCAACGCTGCACGCTGTGGATGCTCTATCAGGTCATCCACAGGCTGGCCAAAGCGCCGACGGAACCATCTAGAAAGCGTCCTGCTTCGCAAGAGGACCCTACTCCGGCCAGCATGTCTGTGCTTCCCCCTAAGCAGCGCAAGCAAGATATGGCCCTCACGCGTGGTGTGAAGATCCGGCACATGATCGTCGCGCAATAAGCGAACTGAAATACCTTTGAGTCGGCACGCTTCTGCCATGGGCTCCAAATGCTCCCATTGACGCGCAATCACGGCAAAACGACCCCAATACATTCCCCCCCCGGCCCCTTCCAAACTATTGAGCCTCAATAGTTCAGCCAGGGCGACATCGACCTCTCCGAAATATTGCTTCGGTACGTCAAGTACATGAACACGACCTTCTGTGATGGGATCTAACTTAGCGTAGTCTCCACCGGCGGGTATTTCTCGGCGCGCATGATTGATTCGAATTTCCTGATCAGTCTTCATGCGATTCCGTGCCCGAGCGATAACACGGTTTGAACAGTCAATGATGTGCGAGGTAGAACGGTAGTTCTCGATCAGGTGGTAACGCTTGGCTTGATAATCAGTTTCAAATTGCTGGATGAAGCGAACATTGGCACCGCCAAAGGCATAGATGTTCTGATCGTCATCACCTACCACCATCAATGAAAGCTTATCCTCCTCACTGTTTAAGGTTCGGCCGGCAAGGGCGCTGATCAGATCGTAATGGTCGCCATTAATGTCCTGATACTCATCCACCAAGAGGTAACGCAATCCGGAAAGGACTCGATCCCGCTGGACTGACGGACCAATATCATCGCCCTGCTCTGCTTTACGCAACTGTTCGGTAGCGGTCTTGATGACCGCGCTAAAGTTGATGCTCTCACCCCTTTCAATGGCGACGGCATAACTCGTCCCGGTTAGTCGCATCGCCAAACCATGTAGAGTCTGCACACTCACCCCGGCAGCATCCGGGCCGACCAATGCCCACAGTCGACGTCGGATCTCGATCGCTGCCGACCGGTTGTAGGCCAAAACCATGATCTGTTCCGGCAAGACCATGCTTTCTCGAAGCAACCAGGCTACGCGATGCACAATAACCCGTGTTTTTCCGGAACCAGGTCCAGCCAAGACCAGATAACTGCCCTCGAGGGGGGCCGCCACGATGGCTTGCTGCTCTGGGTTTTGCAGGTCGGTGAGAATTTTTCGGTGTGCAGCCTCTGTCGTCGCCATTTCAAGCAAATCCTTGCGTCCCGCAAAGTAGCGCTTGATGAAATCGTTTCGATCCTGCCTAAAGTAATCCGTGATAAATGACATCGCTGCCTGAATTTTCCCTAGAGCAAGGCGCGCATATTCAGCCATTACATGGACTTGGATGATCTTATCTTTGTAATGCAGCTCTAGTTCAGCGTAATCGGATTTCTTGAATTGGCGACGCCTGGCCTCGGCGTTAAGCTGAATATTCATGGCCGCTCGGAATACCGCTTTGCCGCGAGCGAGGTGCAAAACCTCATTGGTATCGAGATACATCAGAGAGGCTGCCAATGCCACACTCCAGTCTCTGACATCGAGATCCTGAATTGTGGTGTCCGTCTGCAATGCATTTTCGAGATCACCCTGCTTGCAGGTGACCAGCAGATTGTTACCCTGACGAACACTGAGGAAATAATTGATCAGCGCTTGCGCCAAACGCATTCTGCGCTGGCGAATGATCTCGATTTCCTGCCAGCTGCGCAGCAGCTTGATGTAGCGATTGTCCTGCCCAGCCGGGCGAATGGCGAAAAATCCCCTTTGCCCTCCCCCTCCACCAAACGGTTCGGCAAACGATTTAAGCAAACGGGTCAACTTTTCAGGATCAAGCTCGACTTTGGCATCTCGCCGGAGGTTGTCGCAGAGTCGCCTGAAATTTAGGATCTGCCAGTTTTCTTGATCAGCATCCGGCGCCACCTCGCGAAGACTAGCCACCAGCGCATTTTCGAGATGAAGGAGCTCCTCGATTCTGACCGCCGTATCCGGGTCCCGATTCAGGGTAACTCCGATTTCCATATCGTTGAATAACAG
This sequence comes from Thiohalobacterales bacterium, assembly GCA_041739295.1. Lineage (GTDB taxonomy): Bacteria > Pseudomonadota > Gammaproteobacteria > Thiohalobacterales > Thiohalobacteraceae > JAHJQQ01. Next base: position 24,994 of record JBGSOE010000373.1, read on the forward strand.
CTTCAGGCGATCAAGATCCCGAAGCATGGCCTGGACGATACGTGACTCCTGGCCGGTGGCCAGAATCAATTCATCAGTGCTAACTCCTCCATCATCGTCGGCCTGCATGAGTATTGAAAGTATCTGGAGATACGGCTCAATATTGGCGGAGAGCCCCAGTTTCTTCTCGAGCAGCGCCCTGGCATCCTCGAGGCTGGTGACAAGCAGACTGCCCGGAAATACGCGAGTATGATTTTCTTGACGCTCAAGAAGTCTCGCCTCTTCCAGCCAGGCCACCGCGATCCGAACCTTGGTATCTGCATCGGACGCATCTGGATCAATCCGATGCTGATCCGGAATTTCCAACAGGATTTCACCACTCGTGACGACAACAGTTCCCTCACTTCTGTCCTTCCTTCCGATCGAGCGAAGTGCTTTCAGAATCGAGTGAATGTCATGCTGACTGAGACGTGAATTTCTCAGCAATCGGAACTGAACATCGAGATCTGCATCGTCGTAAAGTAGAATGCACCGGGCTGGCTCCTGATCTCGACCAGCTCTTCCCGCTTCTTGGAGGTAGTTCTCCAGGGAGCCCGGGGTATCAAGGTGAATTACCAGACGCACATCGGCCTTATCGACTCCCATCCCGAAAGCGTTGGTGGCCGCGATGACACGTAGCCCACCACGAATGAACGATTCCTGAACTGCCCGCTTTTCTGCTGATGGCATTCCGCCATGGAAATAACCGCAATCGATGCCTGCCTGCTTAAGAAAGCCAGCCACTTCCTCAACTGTTTTCTGTCGTGCGCAAAAGATAATCGCGCCGCCATCTTCACGAAGCGCTTCCTGCAGCAGGCGAAGTACTTCTGGATATTTGGATTGCGTCGGTACAGCACGGACTTCATAGGAAAGATTCGCTCGAGCAACGCCCCCCTCAAGGGTTTGCAGCGTTACGCCCAGCCTCTTTTCGAAGTGTTCGCAAATGTCCTGAACAACGTCAGGCTTTGCTGTAGCTGTGAAGCAATAAACTGGCGAAGGCTTGTCCTTCTGTCGGCTCTTAATGAATCGGGAAACGTAGAGGTAGTCCGGCCTGAAGTCATGCCCCCACTTGGACAAGCAATGCGCCTCATCAAACACCCATGCCCCAACTTCACGATGCATGAGCGCATTGGCGAAGGCTGTACTACGAAATTGTTCAGGTGCGACAAAGATTAGTCCCAGGTCACCTAGCCGCAACTTGTCCAACATTACCCTGCGCTCAAGTGGATTCAGCAGGCTATTAAGGTAGCCTGCACATGTAATACCTCGCGCCTCCAGATTGTCGACCTGGTCTTTCATCAGGGACTGCAGCGGTGAGATAACGACCGTCAGACTGCCATTCCGATAATAGCGGGCAAGAGCTGGCAATTGGAAACATAGAGACTTGCCGCCACCAGTTGGCAGGATCGCCAAACTCGATTTTCCCGCAAATCCATTTTCGACAATTGCTTGCTGTAATGATCGGCCATCAGACGTGCTGGGTGTCGCCCTGAAATTTGTGATTCCCGGGAAATATTTTGGAAGCAGTTCCAGCAAGTTGTGCTGCTCTTTGCACCATGCGCAATCCGGATCACTACATGGCACATCGCGAAGTGTTGCAATGACCTCTCTTGTCTTTGGAAAAGATAGGTTGACCCAAGGGGGGAGAACAGAATTAGCACCGGAAACGCGAAGCCAAGCTAATGCGTAAGCCAAGGGCTTGTGCCATTCAGTATCAGGAAGGTACTTCTTGACCACCCATTGTTGGCCAACACGACAGACCTTTCCTTCAGTCGCTCTCAACCACGCAGCTTGGGCGTCTTCAAGTGAGGGACGAAGTGATCGACGAAGAGTTGCGAAAAAATTGGCAACACCATTGCCATTCTCGGATGCCAGGAAGTAGTGCAAACAAAGTGCTTCATCTGGATGCTCCTCGACCCGCTTACGCAATGCATCGCCCTGATCCAGAAACAGCTCGTAGGCAAGTTTTGCATCACGGACAGGGTCATTCTTTGTCGTTGTGCAGAGTTTGTAGTCCTTGATCAGTCGGTGATAGGGGTTCTGCGGGAAGGCAACTGGAGAAAGCTCCAGAGTATCCACGAGAGGCAATCGATGCAGCGCCAAATTTGGATACAGCATTGCCAAGGCAGGCTGGTCGAAGGCCACGACATTGTGACCCAGCACGAAAGTTGCCCCGTGAGTCAGTTGATCCACGCGGCTGACAAGACCCAATGCCTTTCCAGAAATACGGGCCTGGGTGTCCGTGTCCGGTCTAAATAGGCCAAGCTCCCGAAGGTCCATTCGATCCTGCCGGGAGGTTTCGATGTCGATACAAAGACACTTGGCGCGTGCCATTTCAGGCGTATTGGCCATTACATGAACAACAGATATGTCATAACCGCAATCTTACGGGATTGAGTCTCTGAATCGGCTTACCCAGGATTTTGCGGTTAATGACCGAAGGGCCAACGGGACGAGATTCGGTAGCATTAACCACAGTCTCAGATTTATCGGCGCCGAGTAACCGATCTTGAGAAATGTGTACGATTCAGAAGAGCCTATGAAGCGGCGGTGGGCTAGTTTGTTTCGACCGGCAGCTCATCGGCCGAAGCGATCAGTCAATATTCTCCGTAGCAGACATTCCAGTCGGCCTTCGAGTAGTTAAAATCAGTCCAATATTTGCACGATGACTTTTTCATCCCAGACGGATTCATTCTCGATCACTTCGATGAATCTAGATGCAGTAAATCCATCTGGGTAGAGCGTTATTTCTTGTTGCGCATTGCTCATCTTCACTGATTCGGCTTCTCGGTCTCGACCTGTGAGAATTCCAGCAGGGTCGTTTAGCAAATGCCGATCGTCCCGAAGGGCGATCAATACTTCTTCTAGCGACACTTTGAGAAAACCAGAAAATCGCTGATGGTCGTGCTCGATCGACGTATCGACGATCCAGCCATGTACGGATATAGCAGGGTCCAAGCCATCTACGCTTAGCAACGGCGCAAACTCTAGTCCTTCAGCCAATGCCCGACGTACAGCTGTAACTTTTCGGCATACTTGCTGCCCCGCCTTCCTGAGTGCTGTTGTTGCGTGAATCCATGCATCGCGTTGAGAGCGCCTTAGAAAAGTCGATTTGACTTCCATAACGAGGACAATGCCATCCCGGGCACAGATCAGATCGACCTCGCCGGCATTTGGATAGATTTCGGCTGGTGGGTGCCAGTTCAAGACTACTTGAAACCCCCGCGCCTCGAAGAGACTACCAAGCCGCTCCTCGATTCGCCCCGTCTCGTCTTTGGTCTCGCCGCGTCTTGCCCCCAAGCGCCGGAGGTTGTTAATTGCCGCCGTGCTGTTGTTCTGCAAGCCAACAATCCAAGGCAGCTGAACGAGTAGTTTCCCAAGTTTCAAGATTGGTCGCTCGAACAATTCCGGTCGCAATCCAGACTCTTCCTTGCGCAGCCGCGCGGATAGCGCCACCCAATCGTTTGTCCAGAAATCGAGAATGGCGGCCGCGATGGCGGGACTGCCTTGTGGAGAGTCTGCGTTGACGGTCCAGCCAACGATGTTGGCGATCTTGGCCTCACGGTCCGACCAAGTCAGGGGAAAGCGAATTTGGTTGCCGTCCCGCAGGCCGTCCAAAGCCAGCCGGCCAAGAGCCTCCAGCCAATGGCCTGACGCCTTCAGATTCTGGACAAAGGTTTCCAGGAAGTCTCGCTGGAAAAACGCCGACATCAACTCCAACGACAGCAAGGCCTGGAACAGGTTGACGCGCCCTCCAGATTCCGTGTTCACCGCCTCATCCACCCCGTAGACCTCCGTCAACTGCAGCTGGGTACGTATTGCAGGGATGTAGGCCAGACGGTTGGCTTCTTGGTTCTCCGGGCGTCCGATCGGTTGTGTTGCCATGTCGGATCTGGCGAACTCGTCCAACGCACGGTAGAACCAATAGCCATGAAGGCACGCAAGCTTGCGGCCATTGCGTCGCCAAGCTGCCCGGGTAGCGGCATCAACCTCTTCGATTTCCAGGCGTTCTTCGCGTCGAACGAACCGGATTCCATCGTCGTAGCTGAACGCATCGGCCGATTGAGAGATGAAGCTATTCAACTCGATCTGAGCATCAACGAGAGCCCCGAAAGCTGTTAGCAGGTCATGCCTGGGGATTTGTCCTGATGGCGATGGGAATAAGAACGGTGACAGATGCTTCGCGAGCGATGGGCCAATCTCAGCTGCCTTCAGGTTGACGGAGGCATCGGATGTCTTGAGCTTTTCTATGATCAGATCGTTGATCGCATCCCACGCCTCATCCGTCCAGGTATCCGCACCCTCAGCCATGGTTGGCATATCGAACCGGCGAGGAACGAGGTGCTCGAAGGCATACAGGCTGGCGTAGATAAGCAGGTCAAATGGTGAAAGCTCTGCCAGCGCGGCCTTCCACTTCTCCACAGCTGCCACACGTTCGTTGTGCGCATGGTCGAAAATATCCAGTAGCTATCGGCGTCCTCAGCGAGACGCTCCCGGGAACGAGCCACCGCCTCAGACGAGAAGAACTCGGGATGGCGAAGAATAACCGCCTCAAAGGCAAACTCCTTTAGCCCCATTTCAGCAAGCGCTATATAGCCCACGGACTCCGTTCTCTTCATTACGATGCGCTCAACGGCGGGAAGGACGCCGTGTTCATGAATCATTGGCCAGGTTCGGCTGACCCCATGATGTTCGCTCCTATGAGTGGTGACAGAGAAAAAGTTGGAACATAATCCGATAAGCCAGAAGACGGCAGTGCTGGGTCCGCCTTTTCATACTGTAATAGACGGACCCAGGAAACCAAAGATCATTGATTATCATTGGGATAGGGGTGATTTGATGGCGTCCGTATTATTAAAAAATGTCCGGACCCGTGGGTCCGTCTAATCACTGTTGGGCATAGCTCAGGCAGCGCAACGAGTTGAGCATCAGGGGGAAGGAATGAAGCAATTCTTGGGTGAACTGCTAGAGGGCGCTTTCGAGGGAGGGGCTCCATTTGGACTCTTAACTGGTCTTGGTGGTGGCATATATGGCGCCATCCAAGGTTGGTCACTGCTGCCACCTGAAACCTTAAACATACTTCAAGCTGCTCTCGCCTTTTTGGGGCTTGTGGCTGGAGCAATACTTGGGTTTCTTGCCGGAGTAATTGCAATAAATGCATTTTGGTTTGGTCTTCTTGGTGCGGCGATTCTGGCTTTTTTGTCGTGGCTATTTTCAAACTAGTTTTTCCGATTCATATTTTTTCAAAAGTCATACGCACCATGCCCAACCCTGCATTCCACCCGACCGGCTACAGAGGGCTTCGCCCGCTTCCGCCGTCGGGTGAATTTGAACGTTAGGATTTCGCAGCAAACAGGAAGAGGATTCATGAATACGTGCATGACAATTACCTGCAGTACGTGTGAACTAGATACTGACTGCAGGATCGGATATTCGAATCGGCTCATTCAGCCGATCCAATTTTCATGCCCACATTGTCATACGCAACTGGAAATCGTATTAGACATCTCTGAAGCTCCTCGCTCCAATTTTAGTTATAAGGGGTGCGAACCATCTAACCAGCAAGCGCATGGCCCATTCACCGGAGCCAATCCATTTGTCGATCTTCACTTGGATTTTCCAGTCAAATACGGCGAGTATGTGATGGGCGCAACTCCATGGTTTGCTTCGCTTGCACAAGTGGAGAAAGCGACAGGCGGGGACCGAGAGAAAGCTTTTGAGATATCACAGTTTCATGCTGCCAAGTTGCATGCCCTGAACCAACTCTATCCAAAGGCTGAAGATCTGAAGCGGATAATCAATCTCTACCATGGAAAAAATAAGCAACTCTTCCAACGAAGGGCAGCGGAATACTTGGAGGAAGATCAAGAACAATCTCTTCTTCCGCAAGACCTGAACGCTACTCTTTACCGGGTCATAGCGAAGGCCTTCTTCCCATTTGTTGTGCATGAACACGGGAGGGAGATTTCGGAAGGATTGCCGAGGATATTGCACGGATTCAACAGAGAGTCCTTAAATTCGTTTATTGAAGAGATATTCGGCTCCGGATTCATGGACGCCCTTCAGAGAGATTGCCTGAGAATCTACCCAAAGATATTTGATGCTGAGTTGCCATTGCGGCCCGCACTATTTCTCGATCTCGTCAAAGGGAATGAGTCGGAAATCGTCGCCGGCCGCGTCTCTTCAAGCGATTTCTTTAGCTTTAAGGATCTCTACAAAGACATTCTGGAGATTATTGGCAGACAAATCGTACTGCTCGCCGGGATAAATAATCTCTTGCATAGAGGAGACGCAAACTCATTTAGGATCGTTGATGGAGGCTCGTTGAGTAGTCTGCGAAAGTTTTCCGAAAAAACTCTTACCGACAAGTTCAAGTACCTCGACGATTGTTGGTACAACCTCTCCCAAGATGTTTTTAATCTTGGACTGCGCAACGCCATCGCTCACAATAATGTTCTGTATGATCAGGCAACACAAATCATCACCTATTTCCCAGATGGCGGCCGTCTCGATAAAGCCCAGGGGAAAGTACTTGCGTTTCTTGATTTCATGCGTTTGCTGCTCGTCTCATTCCGCGAAATGCATAATCTGCATCATGTAATCAAGTCTCTTTTTTATTACAAGTTTCTAGTCTATGACCGGCCTCACGCCTATGGTCAATCCTAACCCTACGTTCCAAGGGCCGCTCCAACAGCCGGCTTCGCCGCCTGTTTCCGCGCCCCTCAAGCTAAACGTTGAATGGTGCTTAGACCGGTAAGCGGCGAACACCGGTCATATGGAGCGATCAGCCTGACAGACCGACCTGCTGCCCCTCATTTGATCTCGCCATCCGTCTGCTATCGGCCACAGAGCAGGCTTCGCCTCTAAGGAGACACCGCCAGCAGAAGTGAGTCGTGAACCCGTTTTGGTCCTTCCGGCCTTGATAAATACTACGGAAGTGAAGGGGCCTGTTTCTTGACCGCTACAAAGCGGCCAATGAGATACGCAATCGTAATCGTGACGAGCTGAAGCAGCAGCAAGCCATAAGTAAAGATACTGCCGAACAGTGTGAACGCTGTCCACGCAAGCGTAGTGACGTTCAACCAACGCCGACCGATGCGCGCGAATCCAATGATGGTCACAAGGATTGCCACTTGGAAGGCAAGAACGCCAAAAGTCAGTAGATGTAACAAGGCACTCCCCGGTAATCAGCTTGCGACTTCTTTTGTGAATCTGCACTTGGGGAATGCGTTGCAGGCCAAAAATCGCTGGCCTGCCCGTTCCCCGGACTTGACCGTCCGTTCGACCAGATCCGTGCCGCATTTGGGGCACTTGGTTGTGCTGCCATGGCGTTCCTTAAGCGAATCCAGGTGCACTCGTCTTGTTTCCAGCCCCTTGATCAATCCCGTTGGCATGCGCCCGGTCTGAAGGGCTTCCACCATCTGCTCTACCTCGGCGTCGGTGAATAGAATCTCGGATTTTGCCGTGATGTAACTAGAGTATCCCTTGCACATGACGTTAGGTGGCATCGGTGCCTTGAATTCGCTGTCACCCCAGAACATGACCACCGAGTGGAACTTTCCCTCTGGAAGCGCCAGGAATTCAGACAGCGCTTTAATGTGCCGGTAATTCTGGCGCAGTGGGTTCTGGAACTTGAACTTCCGGCCGCCCCTCAGAGACTGCGTCCATTCGGCCTGATTATCGCTTCCAAATATCCAGCCCTGGCAATTCTTGGCCTCGATCACGAATATGCCGAAGCGCGAGACGATAACGTGGTCAATCTGAGTGGTGCCATTGTTGGTGTTCAGTGTGACGTTGTTCAGCGAACGGTAGACCTTGGAGTCAAGAAACAGCTTCGCAGCAAGGCTACCCATGGCCTCCCCGACGTACCCCTTGAGCATTGAGACAACCGACACTGACTTCCCCCTCTATGCATCGCCTTCAGTTTAAAAAACGCCTCTGGAGGTAAGCTTGTGTTACAGCTTTCTCTGTTCAGGAACCTTTTTTCCTTGAATACCATGGGGCGGGCAACGAGTTGAAATCGGCCACACCGGATTCAATTATCGGATTATCTCAACGTCTCTTGAAGATTGATTTCAGTCTTGCATCTGCATACACACGACCTTGCCACTTCTCTTGGGGGGCCTGCGCTTCTGCACTTTTGCGAAACAGATCTAATCCCCGCTATCCAGGTCACCAAACAATCGAGCGCGCCGCATTTTGATCCGCTGAACCCATTTTTCTAGTCCAGCCAGCGTTAATGACGCGAACGCATGATGCTCTGCCTTTAGTCGCTCAAAAGTCCGCCAATGCATTCCAATGGGCTTACCGCCGGCTGGATTCAGGACACCCACCTTCCACCCAAGCTGTCGCCGGATAGTGTTCGCTCGCCGTGATGCCCGATCATCAGCACCCTCCCGCTGACAAGCGTAGACCAACTTGTGGCAGTGCCGGCAGGCTAAGACACCCGCGTGACCGACATATAGGAGGGCCACACGCCGGCCGCATCCCTGCAATGGGCAGTGGAACCAAGCCCGACGCCCGCCGAAGTTGCAGCCTGTCCATTCCACAAGAACCGGGTATTCCCTCGGCTGCCACGGCCCACCCTCGCTCTGATGCTGGTATTTAAGAATCAAACGGTCCGCGTTCGTCTGAATGATGATGGAAGCCACCTTCTCTTTGTTGCTGTACCACTCCCAGCCAAAGATATTTCCAGGTGTCAGAAGGCCATCGCGCTGGAGCCGTCGTACATCAAGCGAACGATAGTTGTCTGTAGTGTTCTTCCCGCACTGGGATCGCCGCCCACTTCCTATGCCACCCATTTCTTCATGCTCCGATTTTGCCTAAATCATTTGGCAAGTTCGCATCACGGCTTCCACCCAATCCTGCCGAAACCATTGCCCCGTCTTGGTCTGCGCCGGTTTTCCCGGTGTCCGGTTTCACGCGCCTCGCAGGTCTCTAAGCTTCAATAGCATTGCCAATGTCCGCTCGAATTTGCGGTCAAGGTGCGTTTCGTAGCGATTCAGCTTCTCGAATCGGTGCGCCTGCAGCCCCTCGCCCAGGGTTTGCGCCTTGATCGCCGAGGTAAATCGGGCCTCCTGCGCCATGCGGATGCAGATCGGCGCCAACGTCTCACGAATGAATTGGGCCAGCCCTTCGGCGGTCGCCGAGTATTCTTCGTCTTCGACATGCTGATCCCACCAGTCTTGCGAGTCGGGGAACAATGCCCGCCGGGCTTTGGCATAGGCATTCGCCCCACCCTTGCGAAGAATCGCCGCCGCTTTATGCGTCGCGGCAAGATCAAGCTCCGCATCCCGCTGGCGCTCTGCAATCTCGTCGGGGGTCGCATCCAGCAGGTCGCGCAGGTCAGCGTTTTCACCCGACAAGCCACGCTGAAAAGGCGCGGCGGACGGCATCACCATCTTCGGGCTGTTCACCGCGCTTCTCAGCCCTTCGTTGATCTTCGCGCCTTCAGCCAGCAATACCCGCCGCTTGCGCCAGATAATCGCAGCCAACTCCTCAACGAGAGTGCGTTCGGTCATGCCCGCCGGTCGGTGTTCCTCGATCAGCGCCGCCAGCAGGTCAGCAAACTCAGAGTGGTCTTCGTGGGCCAATACCACCAGTCGCGAAAGAATGCCATGCTTCATGGCATTGAATCGCACCGGCTCATAGTTGCCCGCCCTCGCCGTCGACGATGCTTCCTCGCTGGTCATTGGTACTACCTCGTTGATTGCCTCAATTGTCGCCATCATTCATCCCCTTTCTGAGTCAGACCCGGCCAGCGCACCCGGCCGTTCCGCCTATCTGGATCATCCGCACCCGGTGCATAGCCCTCGCAGCGGCGGAGAAGATCGCGGACCGGCTCATAATCCCGGCTCGCCACAATTTCGCCGCGACGCGCAGCCAGACAAATCTCGCGCTCCGTCAGCTCTGCGCATTGGTCACAACGCCGCCGGTCGTCGTCAAGAGCACCAGGTCGTGGCATCTCATCGGCCAGCCGAAGGAAGTACCAGCGCGCATCAGCGTCGGTACGGCACTGCTCCAGAACTTGGGCGATGACCGCCTCGTCGGGTTCCTCGATGTGCGCGAGCCATGCACGGAGCGCACGCTCCTCGCTGTCCGTCAGGGGAACGACTGCCTCGATTTCCTTCAAACCCACCGTTGGAGCACTGCCGTTACTGCCGATAGAAAACAGTGGAATCGCTTTTCCACCCGATTCGGGCACTGCCATTACTGCCGTTGCATTTCTTTCGTCAGCTTTGGCAGTAGCCCGGTCATCCCCATGCGCAAATTCGCGCTGCGCCCGCTCAAGCCAGTTCGCCATGATCGCCTCCTGGCTTGCCCGCCTTCGCACTCTTGGGGACCTTCGGACTGATCGCGTACCGGAAGGTGCGCCGCCCGCTTCCTGGACCGGTGCCCCCGACCGCTTCGGCCATCACCCAATTCTCGTCTTCGAGCCAGTCCAGAGCCGCCTGCACTGCCTCGTCGGTGGTGAGGCTGCGCCACTGGTAGCGCCGAACGTCCCGCGCAGTGAAGCCATCTTGCAGCCTTCCCTGCCGCAACTTGTCCGCCAGCGCCTGAGCGGCACGGAACCCGTCATCAACCAGCAGGCCATAACAACGCCGGGCATGCGCCTCCAGATAGTCGCACCAGGCCGCCGCCCGCAACGCCGATGCCTGATTCACATTGCCGCGCTGTCCGGTGGCTGCGCAATCAACCAGGTGAAGAATCAGCGCCAGCGCCGGAAACAGCTTGTCGAACTTCGCCAGATGCTGCGCGATGATCGGCTGATCTTCGGTGGGCAGTCTGGTGCGGTGCAGGTCACCCGACCACTCGATGAAGATTTCCTGCGCCGCCTCATCGAAGCGGAAATGCGGGAACTTGGTAACGTCGTCGGCAGGTGCAGCGCCCCAGGCCACCGGGTCGAAATCGGCCAAGCTATCGAACGCGCCGAATGCCTGGTCACGGGCATCCTTCGCCGGGACGCGGTCGCGCCACGCCCATGGCCGATGATCGGGATACACCAGAACCTGAAACCGTTGAAGCATCCCGTCGTTCGCCAGCGCGTGGGCCGCCTGCTCCAGGTAGCCGGTCAGCTTGTCAGGCTGGATGCCACCGAAAATGGACACGCACAGATTGGGAATGAAGATGGAACCGCGTCCGATACGGTCGGTATCGAAACTGGCGTTACCGTTCCACGCCTCCAGGTAAAAGGCCCGCTCGCCCTCGCGTCCTTCGCGATCCCATGCGGCGATCAGGCCGACCAGTTCGTCACGCAGCACCAGCAACCCAGCGGGATTCTCCCGCAGCAGCTCGCCCAGCTTTTCGACCGTGGTGTCGTTCGACTTGTAGCGTCTTAGGGTCGACGCCTGCGGCTCCTGTTGGCGGTGGCCTTGCAGTTCCTTGGCGATGCTATCCAGGTCGCCCTTCTTGGCGTCCTTTGCAGCGGCCTTGATACGCCCCTCGATGGCATCCTTCCTGGCCTCGAATACCGTCTTGTCCGCCTCGAATGCTTCCTGATCGGCATGGTACGCCTCCAGCGCACGCGCGATCAGCCGGTCCAGTGGCTTCAGCGCCGCGCCGATGGCAGGTGACTTTTTCGCCGACGGCAAGCCGACGATGCCACCCCACAGGTTCGGCACAATCAGCCAGGAATCACGCGCCTTCGGCTTGATTGCGCAACGTGCCCCTACGATCGCTCCCAGTGCCACCAGCGCCCCGGCCGCGACGAAATCAGGCGGGCAAGGCATCCGGTCGGCCTCGTCCACGACCCAACCACGAATGGCTTCGGGGAGCAGGATTTCCGGATCGAAGGCCGGCACCGGATGCAGCGCCGCCTGGATCAGCCCGGGTTCCGGCCAGCCGTTGGTGAAGCGGTTGATGGATTGCTCCGCTGCCCCATCCAGAAACGACTGCCCGCGTGCGATGGACTCATCCATGATCCAGTCCACCTGCCTCAAGTGCCGCCTGTATCCTGCTCACCGCCAGATGAAGCCGGTCACGGTCAAAGGCATTGAATGGTTCTCCCGCAAGCATGGCAGAGCCCGCAACGGCGACGATCAACGCCTCGAATGAAATGGCCCGCAAAATATCAGCCGCTGGAAAGGGCCTGCCCTCCCGCTTGGCGTGATGCCTCAGTTCACGGGGCGGGTACAGTTCGTCGAAGGACAGCCCCACAGCGGACAAGATGGAATGTACGTCGCAGCCCGCAAAGCAATGCACCAGCACGCGCCCATCGTCCAGTTCCCGAATGGACAGGGATGGCCCCCGGTCATCGTGGGCCGGGCAACGTGCCTGCCAGCGCCCGGCCCCGGTGCGCTTGACGCGCTCCAAGCGTGAAAGCAAGTTTTCCGCGCTCATGGTGGCCCCTTATGCCACAGCCTTGCGGGCTGCTTCCAGCTTCAACACCAGGGCGCGGATTTCGTCGTCGGACTTACCAGCGATGCGGGCTGCGTTTAGCGAAGTGATTTCATGTGCTGGCCAACCTACTGCGCGCAGGCCAATTGAGACTGGCCGAGTGAACAAGCCTTGCTGAATGTCCAGGTAATGCGAGCTGCGAGAGCGGCCACGTGCGTTGAGAACAGCAGGAAGCCGAAGGATTGTGATAGCCATGTTTGCGCCTCCGTGGGCGTTGTTGAACATGGCGTCATTTCGAACTAGCTAGGGGGGTATCCCGCAAACTACCCCGAACGAATTACTTGGAAGCTTTATCAGGCCTTCGTTTTTCGGTGACTCGAGCCAGTCTGTCTTGTTGGGGTGAGCAGTTGGGTAACCCAACCGGACTGGGTGAGAGGCTCCTTCTTGATTAATTGCTTCAACCGGGAGATGGATAACCCCTCCTCT
>JBGSOE010000419.1:0-3440 GCA_041739295.1 Thiohalobacterales bacterium
CTACAGAATTCTCTGCGATCAGTTAGCCCGCTGATTACAGAGGCAGTATTGTGACTGCACCATCTCCATCAGCTGCGCGAGTGTCATCTCTTCAGGCAGTCGTTGAACGTCGGAGAACATGATGTTCTCGACTTCGGTGGCGTGATTGGCCTCCGCGTGATCTACCAGTGGGAGTCCGATGAACAGGCCACGGTGGCCGTTGGTCAGGTTGACCATCATCATCTGCAGTGGGACGTGCTTAGCCATGACACACCTCCAAGCCTTTATGGGGCGATAGCCGTGCTCACGGAATTCAATGCAGCTTACATGCCAGTTATCTGGGGTTATCCCTGATAACGACTGTGCTGCCATTTCGGCGCATGCCGGAATGACGAATAAATCAGTGGTTACTTAGGCGAAAATCACTGGTTGACGCGCAGCAGGATGGCGTCGATCTTGTTGTCTTTTAGGCGTGCGCGCGCGGTATTCAGCGTGTTGAGATCGTTGAAAGGCCCAACGCGGACGCGGTGTCGGGTTTCTTTGTTATTGATGGTCACCGACTGAATATCCGCCTGTAGACCCAGCAAGGCGAGTTTGGCCTTGTATTGATCGGCTTGCTGATGGGTGCTGAATGAACCAACCTGGAGCAGATAGGTGCCGGGCGCCTCAACCTGGGGAACACCTTCGCGCGGCGTGCCGGTGATTTCTTTCTCGGGCACCAGCACTTCCGCTTCCGGGAGGATGGTGTAGAAATCAAAGCGCGGCTTGGGCGGCGGTGGCACCTTGGCGGTCACGGGTTTCTTCACCTCGCGCACATCCTGTCCGGCGGGCGGTACGCTGATCGCTGCGCTGGTGCCCTTTTGCGCAGCGGTATCGGTTGTCGTTTCGCCTTGCCTCTGTGACAGAAAGTACAGAAAACTTATGAACAGCCCGATGGCAAGCGCGGCGACGATCCATAGCCAACGTGGCGCACCGTTGCCTCGTTTGCGACGGCGAGGTGTTGCTCTGTGTTTGTAATCCCTGGGCATAGCGTTGCTGCTTTACTGTGAAATGACGCTGTACCACGTCACGCCACGAAGAGTGTTTCCTACATGCTATCCGGTGCTGAAACGCCCAGTAGACCTAAACCATTTGCCAGAACCTGGCGCGTGGCCTGAATCAGGTTCAGTCGGGCATTGCGCACGGCACTGTCTTCGACCAGGAATTGATGGGCGTTGTAGTAGGTATGAAAATCGTTGGCCAGTTCGCGCAGAAAGTGGGCGATCTGGTGTGGTTCGTAATTGATCGCGGCGGCCTCGATGATTTCCGGATAGCGCGCCAGACTGACCATGAGTTCGGTTTCGTGCGACTCGGTCAGGCGGTGCAGATTCGCGCTGCCATCGGCCTGGCTCCACTGCAGTCCCTTCTCGGCCATCTGCCGCAGCACGCTCATCACCCGGGCATGCGCGTACTGAATGTAATAGACCGGATTATCGGTCGACTGCGACTTGGCCAGATCCAGATCGAAATCCATGTGTTGTTCGCATTTGCGCATCACATAGAAGAAGCGGCAGGCGTCTTTGCCCACTTCATGACGCAGCTCGCGCAGGGTAACGAACTCGCCCGAGCGCGTCGACATCTGCGCCTTCTCACCGCCGCGATACAGAATCGCGAACTGCACCAGCAATACGTCGAGCTTGGCGGGGTCATCTCCGATGGCGGCCAGCGCGGCCTTCACGCGTGGCACATAACCATGATGATCCGCGCCCCACACATCGATGATGCGTGAATAACCACGTTCCAGCTTGTGCATATGGTAAGCAATGTCGGAAGCGAAATAGGTGGTCTGGCCGTTGTCGCGCGCGACCACGCGGTCCTTCTCGTCACCGTAATCGGTGGAGCGGAACCACAGTGCGCCGTCTTTTTCGTAGACGTGGCCGCTGGCCCGCAAGCGCTCGATAGTCCGCGCAACGGTGCCGTTCTCGGTGAGCGAACGCTCGGAAAACCATTCGGTGTATTCCACGCCGAACTCGGCCAGGTCGTGGCGGATGTCGTCGAGAATAACGTTCAGGCCCAGATCGAAGACTTCACGGTAACGTTCCGCGCCGAGCAGTTCGCGGGCGCGTTCGATCAGGGCGTCGATGTGCTCTTCTTTGTCACCGCCACCCTCGGTACCCTTGCCAGCGTCGGCGGGGATGGCATGGAAGACCACAGCCGCGGGTTCGCGCAGTGCGTCGCCATGTTTGCGGTGCAAAGTCGCGGCGATATCCCAGACGTAATCACCTTTGTAGCCATTGCTCGGGAACGCGAATTTCTCGCCGCACAGGTCCAGGTAGCGCAGATAGACGCTGGTGGCGAGGATGTCCATCTGGCGGCCGGCGTCGTTCACATAATATTCGCGGTGCACGCGATAGCCGACCGCTTCCAGCAGATCGGACACAGCGGCGCCATAAGCCGCGCCACGACCGTGGCCGACATGCAGCGGGCCGGTCGGATTGGCGGACACGAATTCGACTTGAATGGAACGTCCTGCACCCATATCGCTGCGGCCGTAGTGCGCGCCCTGGGCGAGGATGTCGTTGAGCATGCTGTGATAGGCCGCGGGGCTCAGATAAAAATTGATGAAACCCGGCCCGGCAATCTCGACCTTGGTGACCTGCGCGGAGGCGGGCAGTGCGGCAACAATCTTTTCGGCGATGTCGCGCGGTTTGCTGCGCGCGGCCTTGGCGAGCGTCATGGCCACATTGCTGGCGAAATCGCCATGGGCACGGTCGCGGGTGCGCTCGATCTGGAGGTTGATGTCCAGGTCCGCGGGGAGGCCGCCGCCGGCCTGCAGGCCATGCACTGCATCGGTCAGCAGTTGAGCAAGATGGTTCTTCATGCGTTGTCGCCAGGATGAATTGCACGAGCAGGTAGGGTCGCTCGAAGGCGGCTATTATCCCGGCTCCCCGGATTTGTGCAAGCCGATACCGCCCGCTCGCGCTAAGCGCTGCGCGGGCTGACAGCGAGGGGACGATTCCGCTCTCCCCCTCGTGCTCCCTCATCGGTGCGCGTAAAAAATTGATTTGAACCGCCAAGGCGCCAAGAAAGGCGATTTGAACCGCAAAGGCGCGGAGGCGCAAAGAAAACCTTTTTGAATACGGAAATCCCCCATCGTTAACACCTCGTCATTCCGGCGCATGCCGGAATCCATGTTCTTAGAGCCCTAGATTCCTGTATGGGCCGGAATGACGGGATAATCAGGTGCCAGGGGCTTTACATTAATTGGGTCTTCTTTGCGCCTCTGCGCCTTTGCGGTTCAAAACGGTTTTTCCCATCCAAACCAGGCTCAGAACAGATCCACTGGATCGACGTCGATCGACCAGCGCACCTTGCGGGCACTTTTGAGGTTGCTCAGCTGCGGCACCCACTCCGCCAGCAGACGTTGCAGGCGTTTGCGGTCGCGGGCGACCAACAGCAATTGGGCTCGGGTGCGGCCGGCG
>JBGSOE010000466.1:0-18064 GCA_041739295.1 Thiohalobacterales bacterium
GTGCGCGCGGCGTTGGAGAATCAGCCAAATCTGCGCATCTTCCAACAGGCGGTCAGTGATCTGGTCGTCGAAGGCGAACGCGTCACCGGTGTCGTTACCCAGATGGGCCTGACGTTCGCCGCACCCTGTGTCGTACTCACGGTCGGGACCTTCCTTGGCGGCCTCATCCATGTTGGCTTATCGAATTACGAAGGCGGTCGCGCGGGTGATCCTCCGGCGAATGCGCTGGCGCTGCGTCTGCGCGAATTACCACTGCGCGTGGACCGCCTCAAGACCGGCACGCCACCGCGTATCGACGGCCGCAGTCTTGATTACAGTGTCATGCAGGCACAGCCCGGCGATGTTCCCGTACCGGTGTTCTCCTATATGGGTAGTGCTGCCGAGCATCCGCGCCAGGTGAACTGCTATATCACCCATACCAATGCGCGTACGCACGAGATTATCCGCGGTGGGTTGGATCGTTCACCGATGTATACCGGTGTGATCGAGGGTGTCGGCCCACGCTACTGTCCTTCCATTGAGGATAAGGTGCACCGCTTCGCAGGCAAGGATTCGCATCAGGTGTTTGTCGAGCCGGAAGGTTTGGACACGCACGAAATCTACCCGAATGGCATTTCCACCAGTCTGCCCTTCGATGTGCAGTATGACCTGGTGCGATCCATTCGTGGTTTTGAGAACGCGCATATCACCCGCCCGGGTTATGCCATCGAGTACGACTATTTCGATCCGCGCGATCTGCAGTATTCGCTGGAGACCAAGGTGATCGAAGGGCTGTTCTTCGCCGGTCAGATCAACGGTACGACGGGTTATGAAGAGGCGGCAGCACAAGGTCTGCTGGCTGGGCTCAATGCCGCGCGTAAGGCGCAGGGCCAATCACCCTGGTGGCCGCGCCGCGATGAGGCCTACCTGGGCGTGTTGATCGATGACCTGATTACGCGCGGGACCAGCGAGCCCTATCGTATGTTTACCAGTCGTGCCGAATATCGGTTGCTGCTGCGCGAAGACAATGCTGACCTGCGCTTGACGCCGAGCGGACATGAATTGGGTTTAGTGGATGAACGTCGTTGGGCGGCCTTCAACAACCATCGCGAGGCCATCGCGCGCGAACAACAGCGCTTGCGGGATATCTGTATTCAGCCGGGCAGTGCCGCCGCACGGATGTTCGAGGACACGTGCGGCGTGGTACTGGCGCGCGACCAGCGCGCCTCTGAGTTGCTGCGCCGCCCGGAACTGGATTACGCAAGTCTTACCGCCGCGCCAGAGGTGGGACCAAGCGTGGGCGATGCGCGGGTTGCCGAGCAAGTTGAGGTACAGGCTAAGTATTCCGGTTATATTGAACGCCAGCAGGTGGAAATCGAACGTCAGCGTCGGCACGAAGAGCATTTGTTGCCGCATGACCTGGACTATGACCAGGTACGGGGATTGTCGTTGGAGGTGTGCGAAAAATTTCGCAATCACCGGCCCCAGACCTTGGGTCAGGCCGCCCGCATCCCGGGCGTGACGCCAGCGGCGATTTCGCTGTTGCTGGTGCATCTCAAGAAAGGCGCCGCGCGCAAAAGCGCGTGACTCTAGGGCGACTTTGCCGCATTGAATTTATCACTGAAGGCGCATTAGCATGGAATTGGAACAGATCCTCAGCAACGGGCTGGCAGAATCCGGATTAGTGCTGGATGCGCGGGCGCGTGCCCAGCTGTTGGATTATGTCGCTCTGATCGTCAAATGGAACCGTGTTTACAACCTGACCTCGGTACGCAAGCCGCAGGACATGTTGACGCGGCACATCCTGGACAGTCTGGTAGTACTGCCGTATATGGTGGGTCCGCGGGTGCTGGATGTGGGGACAGGAGCCGGCTTACCGGGCTTGGTGCTGGCCATCGCCCGGCCAGAGTGGGATATCGTGCTGCTTGATTCCAGTAACAAGAAGCTGCGCTTCGTGCGACAGTGCGTTACCGAGCTCAATCTCGACAATGCGACGGTTGAACACATCCGTATCGAGGACTACCAACCGGCAGCGCCATTCAACACCATTATCAGCCGCGCCTTCTCATCCTTGGATGAGATGCATAAACATTGCGCGCAATTGTGTGTTGCGGAGGGCCGCATCCTGGCGATGAAGGGCGTCTATCCGCTGGCCGAGATTGAATCCCTGTCGGATCCGGCGCTGGTTATTGCGGCGCATACACTAACGGTGCCAGGCATGGATGCGCAGCGCCATGTGGTGGAGCTGCGGCCGAATTGATGTGCTGTTCGCTGATCCGCCCGTCCCGGGTTACACTCCTGCGTTATCAAAACAGGTTGCACTACATTCCGGCGCGGTTACGCGCCGGGCAGCAAACATATTGAGCAGCGTGATCGGATTATGGGACGCATCATTGCAGTAACCAATCAGAAGGGCGGGGTCGGTAAGACCACCTCCTGCATCAACTTGGCGGCGGCGCTCGCACTGACGCGTCGGCGCGTGTTGCTGATCGATCTCGATCCGCAGGGCAACGCGACCATGGGCAGCGGTGTCGATAAGCACGAGGTTGAATATTCCAGCTGCGATGTGTTGTTGGGTGAAATCAATATCGAACAGGCGATTATCAGTAGCGAGGCAGCCGGCTACGATGTTCTACCCGGAAACAGTGATCTTACTGCTGCTGAGGTGGAGTTGCTCAATGCGCCGGATGGCGGTCGACGCTTACGGGCGGCTTTGAATCATGTATTGGATCGCTACGATTATCTGCTGATCGATTGTCCGCCCTCACTCAACATGCTCACTGTGAATGCGTTGACTGCGGCGCATGGCGTGCTGATCCCCATGCAGTGCGAGTACTACGCGCTGGAAGGTCTATCCGCATTGGTCGAGACCGTTGGCCAGATCCAGCAGTCGGTTAATCCGGAGTTAGAGATTGAGGGTTTGCTGCGCACTATGTTCGACGCGCGCAATAATCTCGCCACGCAAGTTTCCGAACAACTCATTGAACATTTCGGCGATAAGGTCTATCGCACCATCGTCCCGCGCAATGTGCGCCTGGCGGAGGCACCCAGTCATGGCGTGCCGGTGCTCAAATACGATAAGGCCTCACGCGGCGCCATCGCCTATCTGGCGTTGGCCGGTGAACTGGTACGCCGCGAACAGGAACGTGCGCGGCCAGCGGCGGCTGTTGTTTCGTGAGTGTTTGGTGCCGCCAAGACTCGGCTGAACACTGTTTAAAAGATTTGAACCGCAAAGGCGCAGAGGCGCAAAGAAAACAACGATCAAAGCAGGCGTGTTCGTCATCGATATCGTATCCAGATCAACATGATCGATCGATATTTTTTGAATATGTCAGGGCTTTTCTTTGCGCCTCTGCGCCTTTGCGGTTCAATATAATATGTTTAGTGTTTTGGCAATTCAGTTTTTTTCTTAGCACACAACACATCCAGGCGGTTATCCTTAGCACCATGGCTACGAAGAAACGAGGATTGGGGCGCGGTCTGAACGCGCTATTGGGCGGTGCGACCACAGCGGCGCCAGCTGCAAATGTGTCTCTACCCGCAACAGCTCCCGCCACGCCCACGGCAGAGCCCGTCGATGGCAGTCTGCGCAAACTGCCGGTGGATCTGATCCAGCGCGGTAAGTATCAGCCGCGTCATGATATGCATCAGGAGTCACTCCAGGACCTGGCCGATTCCATCAAGGCGCAGGGCGTGGTGCAGCCAATCGTGGTGCGCCCTATTGGCAAGGGTCCTCATGCACGTTACGAAATAATCGCCGGCGAACGCCGCTGGCGCGCCGCGCAGCTGGCTGGTCTGCAGGATATTCCCGCCGTCATTCGTGACGTGCCGGATCGCGCCGCCATCGCCATGTCGCTGATCGAAAACATTCAGCGCGAAAATCTCAACCCACTGGAAGAATCCCGCGCCCTGCAGCGGCTGATCCAGGAATTCGAGTTGACCCACCAGGAGGCGGCCGAGGCCGTTGGGCGCTCGCGTGCCGCGGTGAGTAATCTCCTGCGTTTGCTGGAACTGACGGATGAGGTCAAAGAGCTGGTCGAGGCCGGCAAACTGGAGATGGGTCATGCCCGTGCGCTGTTGGCTCTGAATGGCAATGAGCAGACCCAAACCGCGCGACAGGTTGCAGACAAAGGCCTGTCAGTGCGCGAAACCGAGCGTCTCGTCAAACGGCTGGCGTCGGCTGAGCATAAGGCGCCGACACCAGCCAAGCGCGTTGATCCTGATATCCGCCGTCTCGAAGCGGATCTCAGCGATAAGCTGGGTGCCAAAGTTTCCCTGGAACAGGGGCGCGGCGGTAAAGGTAAGCTAGTCATTGGTTACAACAGCCTCGACGAATTAGACGGCATTCTAGAGCGCATCCATTGACGATCGTTGAGTACCGTTAAAGCCTGTCCTGTTATTATTTTTCTTAATCGCCCTATCATTGACCCTCCGTGCCTGAAGTACCTATAATGCGCGCCGGCACGCACGGCTGGTCGTTGCTCGGGATTATCCCTAAGACCGCTTCCATTCGTCACGCGCGCCCGGGCCTCTGGCTGGAACGTAGTGTTCGCCGGGGCCATGATGAAGCCGGACGTGACATGCGTATGACTTTGAATATCCAGGCACTACTGGCCGCTACGGCGGCAGTGCTGGGATATTTCTACGGCGGAATGCCGGCGGCATGGGCCGCTCTGTTTGGAGCGGGGATAGCGTTGTCCAACACCTTGCTTCTGGTCTGGCGTCTACACCGGGGTAAACGACAGGTACACGCGGATGCACATCGTCATCTGCGGTCGTTTTATTTTTCCACGCTTGAGCGCTTTTTTGTGGTTGGTGGCTTGCTCGCGGTGGGACTGGGTGCGTTGAAACTTATGCCGTTGCCGTTGTTGGCGGCCTTCGTAGCCGGGCAAATAGCCTGGATGATTTCTGGATTAACGAGCGGGAACAACTAGTCTATGTCTGGCGAAGCCCATACTTCAGCGGAATATATCCGCCATCACCTTCAAAACCTCACCTACGGGCAGTTGCCGGATGGCAATGGCGGCACCCACTGGGGTTTCGCGCATACCGCTGAGCAGGCCAAGGAAATGGGTTTTTGGGCGATCAATGTCGATACCCTTGGCGTGTCGCTGATTCTGGGGGGGTTGTTTCTCTGGTTGTTCCGCAGTGTCGCGAAATCCGTGACCGCAGGCGTACCCAGTGGCGCGCAGAACTTTGTTGAATGGGTCGTGGATTTTATCAATGACTCCGTACGCGGTTCCTTTAGTGGTAAGAATGCCCTGGTCGCGCCACTGTCGCTGACCATCTTCCTGTGGATCTTCCTGATGAATGTCATGGATCTGCTCCCGGTTGACTGGATTCCGCATTTGGCGACGAGTCTGGGCGTGCCGTTTATGAAGGTCGTCCCGAGCACCGATCCCAACGCGACCTTTGGCATGGCGCTGTCGGTGTTCGCGCTGGTGCTCTATTACAGCATCAAGATCAAGGGCGTGAGTGGTTTCGTGGGCGAGCTGACGTTGATGCCGTTCCAGTCCAAAAACAAGGTTGTTCAGGTTCTGTTCATGCCGATCAATCTGCTGCTCGAAGGGGTAACGCTGATTGCCAAGCCCGTATCACTGGCACTGCGACTGTTCGGCAACATGTACGCTGGTGAAATGATCTTTATCCTGATAGCGATCATGTATGGCACCGGTTTGGCGATGGGCTCCTTTGGCGGCCTGTTGCAACTGGGTTGGGCGATTTTCCACATCCTGATTATCACCTTGCAGGCGTTCATCTTCATGACGCTGACCATTGTGTATCTGGATATGGCGCATCAGGAACACCACTGATTTCGTTTTTTAATTCAATCTTCATTTTTAGCTAGGAGACAATCATGGAAATGGCAAATGCACTGCTGTACATCGCCGGCGCACTGATGATGGGTTTGGGCGCGCTTGGCGCCGCAGTTGGCATTGGTATTCTCGGTGGCCGCTTCCTGGAAGGCGCCGCGCGTCAGCCGGAACTGATCCCCATGTTGCGTACCCAGTTCTTCATCGTGATGGGTTTGGTCGACGCCGTGCCGATGATTGCGGTTGGTCTGGCCATGTACATCCTGTTCGCTGTGGTGGGTGGTTAATCCAACCGCGAACGGACAGACACTGTCCCTGACTATTCACGAGGTACAGGCATGAATATCAACGCGACATTGATTGGTCAGTCGATCACGTTCTTCTTCTTTGTGTGGTTCTGCATGAAGTTCGTGTGGCCGCCCATCATGCAGGCGCTGGCAGCACGCACCAAGCAGATCGCCGATGGTTTGGCCGCTGGTGAGCGTGGCAAGCACGAGCAGGAACTGGCGCAGAAGCGTGCGTCAGACCTGTTGCATGAAGCCAAGCAGCAGGCTCAAGAGATTATCGTCAAGGCGGAAAAGCGCGCGGCGGAGATCGTCGACGAGGCCAAGACCAATGCCAAGGGTGAAGGTGATCGCATCCTGGTGGCGGCACGTGCCGAGATTGGCCAAGAGGTCAATCGTGCGAAGGAAGGTCTGCGTGCCCAGGTGGTGTCCATTGCCATCGCCGGCGCCAGCAAGGTTCTGGAGCGCGAAGTCGACGCCAACACTCACAACGACCTGCTGACCAAGCTGGCCGCGCAGATATAGGTGAACCCAGATGGCGGAATCCACCACAATCGCTCGACCCTATGCCCAGGCGGCTTTCAAGCTGGCGCAGCAGAAACAGGCCCTGCCTGCCTGGACTGAGATGCTCGGTTTGGCGACCATCGTGGCCACGGATGCCGGTATGCGCAAGCTGCTGGACAACCCGCGGATCACGCCGGAACAAGTAGCCGAACTGTTTGTGGACATCTGCGGCGACCGTCTTAACGACGATGGCCGCAACATGTTGCGCCTGCTTGCAGAGCGGCGTCGGTTGGCCTTGCTGCCGGAGATCTTCGGACTCTACGAGCAGTTCAAGAGTGAAGCTGAAGGCACCGTCAAGGCGCAGCTGATTACCGCATTCCCGGCCACCGACGCGCAGAAGCAGACCATCGCTGCAGCGCTCAAACAACGCTTTGGCCGCGACGTGGAACTTGAATATGTCACCGATCCGACCCTGATGGGTGGTGCGGTAGTGCGCGCGGGCGACCTGGTTATCGACGGTTCGGTGCGCGGCAAGCTGACCCGTTTGGGTACAGCTCTGAATCATTGATGAGGAAAGTTTATGCAACTCAATCCGACTGAAATCAGCGAGCTAATCAAAAGCCGCATCGAGAAATTCCAGACCGTCGCCGAGGCGCGCACTGAAGGTACAGTGGTATCACTGACCGACGGTATCGCCCGTATTCACGGTCTGGCCGATGTGATGTCCGGTGAAATGATCGAGTTCCCCGGCGATGTCTACGGCATGGCGCTGAACCTGGAGCGCGACTCGGTCGGCGCGGTGATTCTCGGCGAGTACAAACACATTACCGAAGGTGATTCGGTCAAGTGCACCGGCAAGATTCTGGAAGTGCCGGTCGGTGAGGCGCTGCTAGGCCGCGTGGTCGATGCGCTCGGCAGCCCGATCGACGGTAAGGGACCGATTGCCGCTACGGAATTATCCCCGATTGAAAAGATCGCCCCCGGCGTTATTGCGCGTAAGTCGGTTGACCAGCCGGTGCAGACCGGCCTGAAGGCCATCGATGCGATGGTGCCGGTTGGCCGCGGGCAGCGAGAACTGATCATCGGCGACCGCCAGACCGGCAAGACCGCGGTCGCGATCGACGCCATCATCAATCAGAAAGGCACCGGCATTAAGTGTATCTACGTCGCAATCGGGCAGAAGAATTCCTCGATCGCCGCCGTAGTGCGCAAGCTCGAAGAGCATGGCGCGCTGGCCCATACCATCATTGTCGCCGCTGCTGCGGCCGAATCCGCCGCGATGCAGTACATTGCCCCGTACGCCGGTTGCGCGATGGGTGAGTATTTCCGCGACAAGGGTGAAGACGCGCTGATCGTGTATGACGATTTGACCAAGCAGGCCTGGGCCTACCGTCAGGTGTCCCTGTTGCTGCGTCGTCCGCCGGGTCGTGAAGCCTATCCGGGTGACGTGTTCTATCTGCATTCACGTTTGCTGGAGCGTGCATCACGTATCAATGCCGCCGAAGTCGAGAAACGCACCAATGGCCAGGTGAAAGGTAAGACGGGTTCTCTGACCGCGCTGCCGATTATTGAAACCCAAGCGGGTGACGTGTCCGCGTTCGTTCCGACCAACGTGATCTCGATTACGGATGGTCAGATCTTCCTGGAATCCGATCTTTTCAACGCCGGTATCCGTCCTGCCATTAACGCCGGTCTGTCGGTGTCGCGTGTCGGTGGCGCAGCGCAGACCAAGATCATCAAGAAGCTCGGCGGCGGTGTACGTTTGACGCTGGCGCAGTACCGTGAGTTGGCGGCGTTTGCACAATTCGCCTCGGATCTGGACGAGACCACCCGCAAGCAGTTGGATCGCGGTCAGCGCGTCACCGAGTTGATGAAGCAGAAGCAATACGCGCCACTGACGGTCGCCGATATGGCGCTGTCGCTGTTCGCAGCCAACGAAGGCTTGCTTGATGATGTCGATATCAAGAAGGTTGTCAATTTCGAATCCGCCATGCATGCCTATGTACGGTCCAATCACGGCGCACTGTTTGCCAAGATCAACGACACTGCGGACTTCAATGACGAGATTGCGGCTGGTATGCGCAAAGCCATTGAAGACTTCAAGGCTAACGGAGCTTGGTAATAACACAAGGTACTAGGGCCGAGGCACTGGGACCGAGGGAAAACCCCTTGTCCCTGCCTCGTCCCTAGCACCTAGAATCTAGGACCTGAATTTATGGCCGGCGCAAAAGAGATACGCACCAAGATCAAGAGCATCAAGAGTACGCAGAAAATCACCAAGGCCATGGAAATGGTGGCGGTGAGCAAGATGCGTAAGGCTCAGGATCGTATGCAGGCCTCGCGGCCCTATGCTGAGAAGATGCGCAGCGTGGTGGCCCACATGGCCATGGCGCACCCGGAATACAAACATCCCTTCCTGGTCGAACGGCCGGCTAAACGGGTTGGCATTATTGTGATCTCGACGGACCGCGGACTCTGCGGTGGCTTGAACGTGAATATGTTCAAGAGCGTGATTACGCACATGAAGGATTGGAAACAGCAGGGCTATGAGATTGATGTCTCGGCTTTAGGTTCCAGGGCAACTCAGTTCTTCAAGCGCATCGGCGCCCATATCGTGGCGCAGGCAACTCATCTGGGTGATGCGCCATCCGTCAACGATTTAGTCGGTAGTGTGAAAGTCATGCTGGATGCCTATGACGCAGGCAAGATTGATCGCCTGTATCTGGGCTATACCAATTTCGTGAACACCATGTCCCAGACGCCGCGTGTCGATCAGCTGTTGCCGATCGTGCCGGATAGCGATGAGCGCATGAAGCATCATTGGGATTATCTGTACGAACCGGACGCCAAACCGGTGATGACTGCGCTGCTGTCCCGCTATATCGAATCGCTGGTGTATCAGGGTGTGGTGGAAAACATCGCCAGCGAACAGGCGGCGCGGATGGTGGCGATGAAAGCCGCAACCGACAATGCGGGCGATCTGATCGATGAGCTGCAGCTGATTTACAACAAGGCGCGCCAGGCGGCGATCACCCAAGAGATTTCGGAAATCGTCGGCGGTGCCGCAGCGGTTTAGGGTTTTCAAGGGGTCAGAGTACTTGATCACGAAAGCGCCAAAGTTGAATTTGATATGGGCAGAGATCAAGTACTCTGACCCCTTGAAAAAGATTTTTCGAAGGATCGCGTGCGATGCAGATTGATTTATTTAGTGCTGCGCAGGGCGACCATGATGATAGAGATTCAAAAGTTAAAGAGGGCACCACAATGAGTTCGGGCAACATAGTTGAAATCATCGGCGCTGTGGTCGACGTGGAGTTTCCCCGCAACGCGGTCCCGAAGGTCTATGACGCGCTCAATGTCAGCGAAGGTGGCTTGACCTTGGAAGTGCAGCAGCAGCTGGGCGACGGCATTGTTCGCGCCATCGCCATGGGTTCCACTGACGGTCTAAAGCGTGGCCTGAGCGTTATTGCTACTGGCGCGCCGATTTCTGTGCCGGTAGGCAAGAAGACACTCGGCCGCATCATGAACGTGCTTGGTGAACCGGTCGACGACGCCGGTCCGATCGGCGCCGAGACCACCTCCGCCATTCATCGCAAGCCGCCAACGTTTGCCGAACAGGCCGCAGGCATTGAGATTCTCGAAACCGGCATCAAGGTCATCGACTTGATCTGTCCGTTCGCCAAGGGTGGTAAGGTCGGTCTGTTCGGTGGCGCTGGCGTGGGCAAGACCGTGACCCTGATGGAGTTGATCCGCAACATCGCCGTCGCCCACTCGGGTTACTCGGTGTTCGCCGGTGTCGGTGAGCGTACCCGCGAAGGTAACGACTTCTTCCACGAAATGACCGATGGCGGTGTTATCGACAAGGTCGCGCTGGTGTATGGTCAGATGAATGAGCCGCCGGGTTGCCGTCTGCGTGTCGCGCTGACCGGTCTGACCATGGCCGAGCATTTCCGTGATGAAGGCCGCGACGTGCTGTTCTTCGTCGACAACATCTACCGTTACACCCTGGCCGGTACCGAAGTATCCGCACTGCTCGGCCGTATGCCGTCCGCGGTGGGTTATCAGCCGACCCTGGCCGAGGAAATGGGCGTCCTGCAGGAACGCATCACGTCCACCAAGACCGGCTCCATTACCTCCATTCAGGCCGTGTACGTGCCCGCCGACGACTTGACCGATCCGTCGCCGGCCACCACCTTCGCGCATTTGGATGCGACGCTGGTGTTATCGCGTAACATCGCCGAGCTGGGTATTTATCCGGCCGTTGATCCTTTGGATTCCACCAGCCGTCAGCTCGATCCGCTGATCGTTGGCAACGAGCATTACGACACCGCGCGTGCCGTGCAGGGTACCTTGCAGCGCTACAAGGAACTGAAGGACATTATTGCGATTATGGGTATGGACGAACTGTCCGACGACGATAAGCGTGTCGTCGGTCGGGCGCGTAAGATCCAGCGCTTCCTGTCGCAGCCGTTCTTTGTCGCCGAGGCCTTCACCGGCGCGCCGGGTAAGTACTGTACGCTGAAAGAAACCATCCGTGGTTTCCAAGGCATCGTGAATGGCGAATACGACCATCTTCCGGAGCAGGCCTTCTACATGGTCGGCACCATCGAAGAAGCGGTGGAAAAGGCAAAGACGCTTTAATGCAGGGATGAGGGATGAGGCTCTAGGGCCGAGGTAAAGACCTTGAATTCAGCCGTTGAGTCTTGGAACACTTTCTGTTGGTTCGATTGTTCCGAAGAGGGCAATCGTGGAATGATTGCTGGTTAATTGGATCAGATTCTAGGGTAGTGGACCGAGTATTTCCCTCGGCCCTAGCACCTAGCATCTAGAACCTGGGTTTATAATATGGCCATGACAATTCACGTCGACATCGTTAGCGCTGAGGCGGCCATCTATTCCGGTCCGGCGACCATGGTGTTCGCGCCTGCTGAAATGGGTGAAGTCGGTATCGCGCCACGGCATACACCGATGTTGACCCGATTGAAGCCGGGTGAAGTACGGGTACAGACGGATGACGGCAAGGAGCAGAGCTTCTACGTTTCCGGCGGTATGCTGGAAGTGCAGCCGCATGTCGTGACGGTGCTATCCGACACTGCGTTGCGCGCCAAAGATCTGGACGAGGCAGCCGCATTGGAGGCCAAAGAGAATGCCGAGAAGTTGCTCTCTGATAATCGAGCCGATATCGATTATGCCAAGGCTCAGGCGGAACTGGCCGAGGCGGTTGCTCAGTTGCGTACAATTCAGAAGCTGCGTTCAGGCAAGATTACCTGAGAAAATCTGCGTTGCGGGTAAGTTGATCCCACACCACATTTCTCACGCCGCGCACTGAACCGAGTTATTTCACGGCCATGACCGAACAAACAATCGCGCCCAATAAACTGGTCACTCTCACCTACAGCATCATGGATGATGCCGGTCTGGTGCTGGAACAGAATGATGTGCCGATCAGTTACCTGCATGGCGGCCACAGTGAACTGTTCGAGAAGATCGAGCGCGCCCTGGAAGGTAAGGTCGCTGGCGACAAAGTGGACGTTACTCTCCTGCCTGCGGAGGGCTTTGGCGAACACGATTCCAGTCTGACTTTCACCGACGACATCGACAATGTGCCGCCCGAATTTCGGCGACTTGGTACCGAGGTTCAGATGCAGAATCCGCAAGGCGAACCGCGGACCTTCATCGTCACCAAAATCGAAAACGGTCGGCTCACAGTCGACTGTAATCATCCTTTTGCCGGCAAGACAGTACATTTTCATGTCGAAGTGATGTCGGTACGCGACGCCACCGCCGATGAATTACGCCAGGCGGGCGCCAATCCCAATCTGCACTGAAGTTTCGCCACGTCCTGCGGCAGATGCTGTCCCAAACTACGATTCCACTACTCCAAGCCGTCGGCGTGGGGTGCTATGATGCCGCGATGGATCATTGAGTTGGGGTAGGCTAAAGCCCAGAAGTCCGAGCGCCGAAACGTTCGTTGCCCGCATCAATATAAGAATGATCCAAAAAAATTATTTCAGCCACGGAAACACACGGAAGACACGGAAACACAGTGCCTTCCTGGAGCGACTATTCACCACCTTGCGGGTGAGGCGGTGCCGGCGTGAAGCTTATGAACTTGTCCGTGTTTTTCCGTGTGATTCCGTGGCAAATGCGGTTTATAGGATGATCCCGCCCATGAATGATAGGCAACCCGTATGGCACTAAATATCATCATCCTCGCCGCTGGTCAGGGTACCCGCATGCGCTCTGCGCTGCCCAAGGTACTGCACCCCTTGGCCGGCAAACCTCTGCTCGAACATGTCATTGATGCCGCGACCGGTCTAGGCGCTGCACAAATCCAAGTGGTGTATGGACATGGCGGTGAACATGTACGCGAACGCCTTTCCGCGCATCGCGTTAGCTGGGTGGAACAGGCGCAACAACTGGGAACCGGGCATGCTGTTGCGCAGGCCTTACCGGCCGTGCCTGATGATGATTTGATTCTGGTGTTGTATGGAGATGTGCCGCTGATTGCGACAGCAACGCTGATGCGCTTACTGGCTGCGGCGGACAATGGCCAATTTGGTTTGCTGACCGCAGACCTTGCCGATCCTACGGGTTATGGTCGCATTCTGCGAAATAGCGCCGGACAGGTCACCGGCATTGTCGAACAAAAAGACGCGACGCCTGAGCAGTTGGGTATCCGCGAAATCAATACCGGATTCATGGCGGCGGATGCGACAGCACTCAAACGCTGGGTCGCGCAGCTCGGCAACAGCAATGCCCAGGGTGAATATTATCTGACCGATGTGATTGCTCTCGCCGCGTCCGAAGGCGTCACCATCAATACCGTTGAACCGCAGGATCTGGCCGAAATCATGGGCGTGAACAATCGCGTTCAACTCGCCGAACTCGAGCGTGACTATCAACGTCAACAGGCGCAACGTTTATTGCTTGCCGGTGTCACGCTGCATGACCCGGCCCGCTTCGATCTGCGAGGACAGGTCGAACATGGCCAGGATGTCAGCATTGACATGAATGTGATTCTCGAAGGTAAGGTGAAGCTCGGTGACCGTGTCCGCATCGGTCCTGGTTGTGTCATCCGCAATGCGGAAATCGGCGATGACACGATCATCCAGGCGCATTGCGTGATTGAAGATGCGGTGATCGGCAGTAATGGCCGCATTGGTCCGTTTGCGCGCATCCGGCCCGAGACCGTACTGGCCAAGGATGTGCATATCGGTAATTTTGTCGAAATCAAGAAATCCGATATCGGCAATGGTTCCAAGGTGAATCACCTGAGCTATATCGGCGATACCAGCATCGGCGCACGTGTTAACGTCGGCGCGGGTACCATCACCTGTAATTACGATGGCGCCAATAAGCACCATACCATTATCGGAGACGACGTCTTCATTGGCTCGGATACCCAATTGATCGCACCTGTGAAAGTCGGCGCCGGTGCAACACTGGGTGCGGGCACGACGTTGACACGCGATGCGCCCCCAGGTGAATTAACCTATAGTCGCGTCAAGCAAGAAACGCGAACGGGTTGGAAGCGGCCGGTGAAGAAAAAATAATTTTTTGAACCGCCAAGACGCCAAGGTCGCCGAGAAAATACTTGTCGAACCGCAAAGGCGCAGAGGCGCAAAGTTTTTTCATTAAATAATATTTTCTTTGCGCCTCTGCGCCTTTGCGGTTCAAAAACTTTGTTGGCACCCTGGCGGTTCAACAATACTAGAGAGGCAAACGGATTATGTGCGGTATTGTCGGTGCGATTGCTCAGCGTGATGTAGCGCCCATTTTGCTTGAAGGCCTGCGGCGTCTGGAATATCGCGGCTATGACTCGGCTGGCATGGTTGTGATCGGCGGCGATGGAAAATTTGCACGCATCCGCGCGATCGGCAAGGTCAACGAATTGAATACGCTCCTGCAACAGACGCCACTGCCAGGTCTGTTAGGTGTGGCGCATACGCGCTGGGCGACTCACGGTAAGCCGACTGTATCCAACGCTCATCCGCACATCTGCCGCGATACCGTTGCGGTGGTGCACAACGGCATTATAGAAAACCATGAAACTCTGCGCACGCAGCAGCGCGAGCAGGGATATATTTTCACCTCTGAGACAGATACCGAGGTGATTGTGCATCAGGTCTATCATCACCTTGAACAGGGTAAGGATCTGCTAGCTGCCGTACAGGCGACGGTTGAAGAACTACATGGCGCCTATGCTCTGGGTGTGGTGTCCAAAAACGAACCCGGACGTCTGGTGGTTGCGCGTCGCGGCAGCCCTTTGGTGGTTGGATTGGGTATCGGTGAGAACTTCATCGCCTCGGATGTGGCTGCGTTGCTGCCGGTAACGCAGCGATTCATGTTTCTGGAAGATGGCGACGTAGCGGTATTAACGACCGAGGGCGTTGAAGTCTTCGATCACAGCGGGGCTTCAGCGCATCGCCAGGAGCGGATGTCCGAATTGACCGCCGATGCAGTTGAGCGCGGTGAATATCGCCATTACATGCTCAAAGAAATCTTTGAACAACCACGTGCTGTCGCCGATTGCCTGGAAGGTCGAATCGCCGATGGTCGTGTGTTGGAGCAAAGTTTTGGGCCGGATGCGAAACGCATCTTTGATAATGTGCAAGGTGTGCACATCATTGCCTGCGGCACGAGCTATCACGCCGGCATGATCGGTCGTTACTGGTTGGAAGCGATTGCGGGCGTTCCCTGCAGTGTCGAGGTGGCGAGTGAGTTTCGCTATCGACGCCCGGTGGTGCGCAACAATTCACTAATCGTGACCTTGTCGCAATCCGGTGAAACAGCCGACACACTCGCGGGTCTGCAAGAGGCCAAGCGCCTTGGCTTCGGACATTCCCTGGCGATCTGCAATGTGCCGGAGAGTTCACTGGTGCGTGAATCCGATTTGGTGCTGATGACCCGCGCGGGCCCTGAAATCGGTGTGGCCTCCACCAAGGCGTTTACCACCCAGCTGGTTTCCTTGCTGTTGCTGGTGGCGGTCTTAGGGCGGCGCTCGGGTATGTCGGAAGCTATGGAAGAGCAACTGGTGCAGCAGCTCATCAGTTTGCCAGGCAAGATTGAACACGCCTTGCAGCTTAATCCACAGATCCGCGAAATGGCCGAACGCTTTGCGGATAAACACCATGCCTTATTTCTTGGTCGTGGCGCGCAATATCCGGTTGCCATGGAAGGTGCGCTCAAACTTAAAGAGATATCCTATATACATGCCGAGGCCTATCCAGCCGGTGAGCTCAAGCACGGTCCACTGGCACTGGTGGATGCCGACATGCCGGTGATCGCTGTCGCGCCTAACAATGATCTGCTGGAGAAGCTCAAATCCAATCTGCAGGAAGTCAGTGCGCGAGGTGGTGAGCTGTTTGTGTTTGCAGATGAAGGCTCTGGTGTAGCGACTTCACCCAATGTGACTGTGCTGCCAGTGGCGCCGACGGACGATTGTATCGCGCCTATTGTATTTACCATCCCGTTGCAGTTATTGTCATACCATGTTGCGGTGCTTAAAGGCACGGATGTCGATCAGCCGCGCAACCTCGCTAAATCGGTCACTGTGGAGTAGCCAACATGGATTGTTGCTCGCCCGTTTGTGCACATGGATGTCAAAATGGCAGATGGCGTCAGTTGCCATCACTCTTGCTGTTAACTGCCGCGCTCGTCTACCAGAATACCGCTCAGGCAGGTGTCTATCGCTGCAAAGATGCCGCGGGAAAGATTGCCTACTCGCAAATTCCCTGCCCACCCGAACAGCACTCGGATCAGATGCGCGGGATCAATTCCACTGTCCGCCAGGACAAGGATCTCTGCCGTGATGCACGAGATCTTGGCATCCACGCCTTCACCGCAGTGCGAGGAGGCAGTGAACCCGCTGAGGTCATCGATGAATTCGGTGGTCTGAATTACATCAACCCGCCGACATTGGGCGTGATTAATTTCACCGCCAGCCTGCGCTACAACACGGACGTGACGCCGCAGCGTGTTGGCTCAATGACCTTCGCGAGATGTCTTGAGGGCGGCTTCGGGAAATTGACTGAGGGTGATTTGCCGAAATTGGACGCCGAGGGGGCGGTGATGAAGCCCGAATTGGTTGCCCCGGAATCCACGGACAGGTAGAAACCCTTATTAGTAAGAGGTTTTATTTCCTGTCGTTCAGCTTCCTGCCATTTGGGAACCTCTGATTAATTCGCTGAAGCGGCAGACGCCGCTTCAGCGAATTATCCAGAGGTTCCTTAGTTGTATCACCACGCCGTCCCTTCGTTGTCGTCTAAACTCGCACAGTATGCCTCACGCCGCACCGCTCCCTTTAGTGCCCCTAGGCCGGCCATTTTGGTCGGTATGGCCTATATCGCACGCCAGTGAGGGTCTAGATTGGCTCTCCAGTCAAGAAAGAATGGCCTCAGAGACCATTCCTAACTCATTGTTTTAACGTTTAATTGGACCAAGAATCGGAAAAATGTTATCCTGCACGCACTTCGCATCACTTGGTGAGTGCTAAATTCACCGTAACTTAAGTCCCTGCCATGACAAACACTGGACAGGCAGGCGCGCGATACGGGTCAGCGCACAGATCGTCCACGGTGCTACGCAGGGTGCGGTTGCCGCTCAGCTAAGCGCAGGTTTTTCGCAGTTGATCAAGCGCATGGGTGACGCTGGTAACAGTTGCCAAGCCGCACATGGCAAAAGAATAACTTACTCCGCGGTATGGATACCGCGGCTCAGATTTGATATTAGGAGTGGAATACCGTGAGTAAGGACATGATGTTTTTCTGTATCCCCCAGCAGGCCTACATGGCGACGTCGAATTGCACCAAGCTGCGTCGCCGGCCTATTGGCAAAGTGCCAGCAGGTACCCAACCGATGTTGCGCGCCTGCGAAACCTGCGAGATGTATCCGCTGGTCGATAAGAGCAAGGTGCCGATGGTGAGTCTGAAAGATTACCTTGGCGGTGACCGTCCCAATGAGGTTAACCTGCGCGCAACGGGCGTGAAGAAGATCATTCAGGAGCACTTGGATCGTAAAGCGGTCTAGCGGTTACTGAGGCGAGACCGGAACAACCGGTGCCGCCGGCCTTGCTACCAGCTCCAAGGATGTCGAGACCGCCCATTCACATAGGATTGGAATAGGGCATTCATCGCCCGTGTTCGATGTGTGTCCTGCCATTGAATGATGGAACAGGGAATCCACAGTCCCGGGATCGGGCGGCCTCTGATCTTTGGTGAGGTACTGTTCGATTGCTTCCCGGATGGCCAGGAAGTCATGGGCGGCGCGCCCTTCAATGTCGCTTGGCATCTGGCCGGTCTGGGTGCAAATCCACTCTTTATCAGTCGCATCGGTGATGATAAGCGCGGCGCGGCTGTCCTCGCGGGCATGCGCGACTGGGGTATGGACTCCACCGGTATTCAGATCGATCCAATTGCACCCACGGGCCAGGTGCGGATCGCACTGCAAGGCACCGAACACAGTTTCAATATCCTCCCCGAT
>JBGSOE010000011.1:0-17788 GCA_041739295.1 Thiohalobacterales bacterium
TAGCGAACCGCACCGATGGGTTGATGTTGCCGTGCAGGTGGTGCGGTTCGCTACGCTCACCACACCCTACGTGATGGTTAGTCATCGATGCGGCATCCCGCATGCGAAACCAACGCCGGCGGACGTTCACGACTCAAGCGGATGCGCGTAACTGCCGCATAGGCGACATCGATGCGATAAATCGATTCCAATGGAGCACCAAGCACATGCGCCACCACAGCACGCATCACGCCAGCATGACAAACCACCAGCACCTGCTGGCCCTGATAGGTCTGCGCAAGATCATTGAAGCCGGCAATCACCCGCGCGCGAAAGTCGGCGAGCGGCTCGGCGCCTTTCGGTCGTGCATTAATCGGGTCTTGATAGAAACGTTCAATCTGGCGTGGATCTTCGGTGCGTAACTGCTCGGCGGTGCGTCCTTCCCAGGCCCCGAAGCCGATCTCCATCAGGCGTGAGTCGATGGCCATGGGTATGCCATGGCGCTCGGCCAGCGCAGTCGCGAAGGCCTGGCAGCGCGACAATGGAGAAGTGACAATCTGTTGCCAAGGCGCGGCATCGCCCAGCGCCTGCCACATCTGTTGCCAGCCGGTCTCGCTCAAAGGGTCATCAATCTGCCCGCGATAACGTTTGCCGCCCAGGGGTTCGCCGTGACGGATGAAGTCAATCAGGGTGGTGGCATGGGTCATGTGAAGTGATTAGAACCTATCTCAAAATGCATCTCGGCCGCCTGCCTGCGGCGTTGCGGGCCCTGCTCCGGTGCGCATTGATTCCGTATGAACTCCGCCTCGCAGGGTCTGCGCCTTGCCTGGCGCCCGATCTGCGATTTTGAGATAGGTTCTAGCCAGATACAGCAGGACA
Source organism: Thiohalobacterales bacterium (assembly GCA_041739295.1). Lineage (GTDB taxonomy): Bacteria > Pseudomonadota > Gammaproteobacteria > Thiohalobacterales > Thiohalobacteraceae > JAHJQQ01. The sequence continues at coordinate 859 of JBGSOE010000011.1, forward strand.
AAGGGAAGTCTGATATTCCTCAGTTGTCATCCTGGCGGAGGCCAGGATCCATGTGTTTGGGAACCACTGGATTCCGGAGCTCCGCAACGCTGCGTCCGGAATGACGAACAAAATAAAGTGCAACGTTCTCATAGGATGCGGTTCGCTACGCTCACCGGCACCCTGCGTTGCTATGCAGCCCAGCCGGCCAATGTCAGCAGCGCAATGACAAACACCCAGAGGATCAACGTGCGCCAGACCAAGCCCATCGCTGACTGCAAGGCCTGATCCCAGACCATGCTGTCATCAATCTCTTGATCAAGATCGAGCGCGCCGGTACCGGTCGCGGCGAGCACCTGCGCGGCCGGTACAAGCCAGCATTCATTACCCTCCGTAGCTTCACGCCAGCCGACGACCGCCGCCTCGAAATTCCCAGACAGTGCATAGCCCAGCGCCACCAGACGTGCCGGCAACCAGTCCATGATTTCATTGAGCTGCCGCGCGGCCCAGGAAAATTCGTCGTTATCCTGCTGAGTCAACCGGTTCAACTCGGTCACGGCGCGATACAGCACAGCACCTACTGGCCCGAGCACCACAAACCAGAACAGCACACCGAAGATGCGCAGATTGGCCTGCACCAACACCCCACCTGTGACCGCGCGCGCCTGTTCGAGGGGGTCGCTCGGCGGCTCGACACCCAGCAGCGTACGTGCCAACCGGGTAGATAATTCCAGATTGCCAGACATATGCGCCTCACGATACTGCGTCAGCTCATGACCGAGGTCGCGCGGCCCCAGGCAAAACACCAGCACGCCGACGGCAAACAGCAATCCCAGCAATCCAAACAGCGCATCGCTAAGGCCGATCTGCAGCAGCATCGTCATGAGCACGACCGGCGCGAGCAGCGCCAGCACACCCAGCCGCCCTTCCCACACATCGCCATGTAAACGCTGACGAAGCCACTCAACATAATCCTGATAGCGCTCGTAACGGCGCAGGTCCTGAACGTGATCGAGCAGGCGTTCCAGTACGAGACTGGCAATAATCGCAATGAGAGTCATATGCCTGGCAGATTCAGTGGGTAGATGCGGGAACGCTAACGGCGCCCTCCCGGACTGTCAAGCTAAGCGGTTATCGGTCTCCGCCAGCAAACCGGCAAGACGTGGCCAGTCGAAGGCTGGACCGGGGTCGGTCTTGCGGCCCGGTGCGATGTCGGAGTGCCCAACAATCGCATCCGCCGCAATGCCAGGATAGACCTGCCGCAGTGCGCTGATCACTGCCGACAGCCGCTGATATTGGAGTTCGGTGTAGGGCACATCGTCGGTGCCTTCCAACTCGATGCCAATGGAAAAGTCATTACAGGCGGTGCGCTCGCCGAAGCAACTCTGTCCGGCATGCCAGGCGCGCTTGTTGAAAGGCACATACTGCACCAGGCGTCCGTCGCGGTAGATCACCACATGCGCCGACACCTTGAGCCCGGCGATCTCCTGAAAATACGGATGTGCCTGGGGATTGAGGCGATTGTGGAACAGATCTTCGATCCAGGGTCCGCCGAACTCGCCGGGCGGCAGGCTGATGCCATGCACCACAATCAGCGTGATATCGCCTGGCGGCATGCGATCGTCACAATTGGGTGAGGCTGAGCGTTCACCGTCGAGTAACCATTCACCCTGTGCGTCGAGTTTCACAGCAATCGCCCCAGAAGGCTGCCTGGGTTGAACGCAGTGAAACCCGGGTTTCGCTTCCGCTCAACCCAGGGTACGCAAAAGCGTTTCTCATACTGCCTCACGGCGCCTCCTCGGCCGGCAGCGCGATGGCGGCAGCAAGCGCCGCGCGTAACCTGGGCAGGCTCGCCTCGCACTGGAGGGGCCGATGATAGTCGCCGTCCACAAACAGAAACAGCGCCGGCAGATGGAACAGCTCGAACTCCCGTGCCAGCGCCTGATCCACACCCGCATCGACCTCGAACACCGGGATACCGTCGCTGCCGGCAAAACCTTCCAACAGCTGTTTCCAGTGTCGGCAGGTGCCGCAGGACGCGGCCGAGAAGAACACCAGCGCGAGACCGGGCGTGTCCGCCAATGTGGAATAGAAGCTGAATTGGTCGAGTCGCTGCATAACCAGATATCAAGGGTTGATTCCCGTCTTTGTTCGCGCAATCATCGCGCATTCTGAGCGCTAGCGCGACGGTCTGTTGAACCCCTGCGCAACCCGTCAGTTTGCGGATTTTGCGGGACACCGCCCCACTGCGGCATGAACCAAGCCTGTGAAGCGGCGCAAATACGCGATCTGATGACGCGCTATAATGCGCCCACCCGCCAGCGGATCTGGCACGCAGCAACGATTATTGAGGAGATCCTGTGATTCGTACCCTTCTGATGGCGATGCTGCTTGGCATCACCCTGACCGCCCAGGCCGACACCCGCTATGTGAGCGATGAGTTAGAAATCGCGATGCGCTCGGGCACCAGTACCCAACACCGCATTCTGCGCATGGTGCCCAGCGGCACGAGCTTAGTCGTTATGGAAGAGGATAAAGACTCCGGCTACAGCCGGGTCAAGACCCCGAGCGGTGCCGAAGGCTGGGTACTGACCCGCTACCTGATGACCACGCCACCCGCCCGTGAGCGCCTGGCCGCGACGGAACAAAAATTGGCTGAACTGGAAATCCAGTCACGCCAGCGCATGGCCAAGCTCAGCGATCGTGACAAACAGTTTCTCACCATCAGCGAAGATCTGACCAAAACCAAAGATGAGAATCTGAAACTCACCAAGCAGCTGTCCGATATTCAGCGCACTGCCGCCAGCGCACTGGCCATCGATGCCGAAAACAAGGATCTCAAAAACCGGCTGATGCAAACCGATCGCGAACAAGAGTCCCTGCGCCAGGAAAACCAGGCCTTGCACGACCGTACCGCCCGCGACTGGTTCATGGTCGGCGCCGGCGTGGTGATTGTCGGTATCATCCTGGGCCTGATCCTGCCGCGCATTCGCATTCGTAAACGTTCCAGTTGGGACAGCTTGTAACGGCCAAGGCAGACTAATATTTGCCCTTATTATCCCGTAGGAGCGTACTTGCCCGCTCCTACGAAATTCACAGGCCAGCGAATCCCCACACCCGGCAGCCAGCCGCATCCTCTCACCGCACATTCCAGCATCAGCACCACTCGCCCCCTACCCGGTACGGGATTTGCACTAGCCTTATTAGACGTCCCGGTGACGACAGATGTTTGTCGCCACGCTTGGCCGTGGTCGGGTGTTGCGGCCATCGGCATTCATTGGGAGAAACCACGCAAGCGGTCTAACCGGGGCAATATGTAAGCGATTAAACGCGATGACGGCAGACGAGCACACGCACCGCATCCCCTTTAAGTCGGAGCAGCAATTTCGATACAGCGTATGCGTTAATCCACCTGGAACAGCCTGACTGTGCCGGCAATCCGGCGAGAACGCCCCCCATGCGGTAACGGAGCACCGAAGATGACCGAGCAACGCCAAGTCAAAGATACCCACCATAAGGCCCTGGACATCAATTTGGACAAGGCCCAGTACGGCACCATCGCCGAAATCGGCGCGGGTCAGGAAACCGCGCGCTGGTTCTTCCGCGTCGGAGGTGCGGCCGGAACTATTGCCAAGGCGATGTCGGCCTACGACATGAAATTCAGCGACGCCATCTATGGCACCTCGCCACGCTATGTCAGCCGCGAGCGTCTGCGTTCCATGCTGGCGCACGAATACCGTCTGGTGGTGGAACGCCTCGACGCCCATCGCGGCGCGGAATCGACCTTCTTCGCCTTCGCCAACACCGTCGCCGCGCGCTGCTTTTCGCGCAGTGAGGAAGGCCAGGGCTGGCTGGGTATCCGCTTTCAGACCACCTCACGCGGTGAACCTTCGCAGATCGACATCCACGTACACCTGCGCGGCAAAAGCAGCATTCAGGATCAGGAAACCCTGGGCATCCTCGGCGTAAACCTTATTTACGGCGCGCTCTACCACCACAGTGATTCGACGCTGCTGATGGAAACACTGATGGACGGACTGTTCACGGAACAGGTCGAAATCGACATGATCGACTTCTCCGGTCCAGCGTTTGCCGGTGTCGACAACCGACTGATGGCCCTGCGCCTGGTGCAAAAAGGACTGGCGCCGTCAGCCATGTTCACCGCCGATGGCCGCGTCGTGCATCCAGCCGAGGCCCTGTACAAAAAAGCCGTATTGATCGAGCGCAGTCGTTTCCGTCCGCCAACCTACCTCAACATGAACATGTTGGAATGTGCGCGTGCGCAGTTCATTTCCGAACGCGAAGTGCAGGACAACGAAGTGTTGGTGATTTCAGAAATGACCTTGCATAACTTGCGCGATGGCGATGACATCGACGTGCGTGATTTTTTGCACCGCGTGGAGATTCTATGCGCCCTGGGCAAGAACGTGATGATCTCCAATTTAGGCGAGTACTATCGTTTAGCTGCCTATCTGTTCCGTTACACACAAAGACCGATGGGCGTGGTAATGGGCCTGCCCACCTTGCGTGAAGTGTTCGATGAAAAGTACTACACCGGCCTGGCCGGCGGCATCCTGGAATCCTTCGGCCGCTTGTTCAAATACGATTTACGACTGTATGTCGGCCCATGCCTGGATACTGACCGCAGCACACATATCAGCGTGGAGAATTACCAGCCGCCAGCCCACTTGAAACATCTGTTTGCCTATCTCTACGACAACGGCTACATCAAAAGCCTGCAGGGAATTCGCCCCGAACTGCTATCGATCTTTTCGCACGAGATCCTGGCAAAGATCCGCGCTGGCCAAAGCGACTGGGAAAACAGTGTGCCGCCGGTCGTCGCAGAGATGATCCGGGAGAAGCATCTGTTCGGCTGCGGGAATCTATGCTGAGCCTAATAACCGGTCCGACGTCTGTGCTTACAGCAAGCAACTAAGCCAGGGAACCTCTGATAAATTACTAAACCGTCATTCCGGCGAATGCCGGAATCCATGCGATTCAAGGCACTAGATTCCGGCATTCGCCGGAATGACAAAGTATTCAGAGTTCCCCTAATATTTTTTGGGGGTTGACCCATAATGCGTAACGAATCGGCGCCTACAATACGTGACAAGTAATAGTGCAAGACTCGATAATCCGACCGTGCCTACGCCACCTACCCGCCTGCAATCCCTCGACGCATTACGCGGTCTGGCTATCGCGTTCATGGTCGGCTATCACTTCTGTTACGACCTCACCTACTTCGGTTACACGCAGTTCGATTTCTTCAACGATCCATTCTGGCTGAACGCGCGCACACTGATCTTGAGCAGTTTTCTCCTGGTCGCCGGGATCAGCCTGACCCTGGCGACGCGTAACGGTGTACACCTGCGATCTTATTTCAAACGACTGGCGGTCATTGTCGGGTGTGCGACTTTGATCAGTGTCAGCAGCTATTTCATGTTCGGGCCGCGCTGGATCTTTTTCGGCGTATTGCATTTCATCGCCGCAGCCAGCGTGCTCGGTCTGGCCTTCGTGCAGCGTCCGCGGCTGGCATTAGCAGCGGGTATTGGCTTGATCGCACTCGACCGTATGTTCAGTCATCACATTTTCGATCAGCCCGCGTTGCAATGGCTGGGGCTGATGACCTTCAAGCCACCGACCGAGGATTATGTGCCGCTGACCCCCTGGTTCGGCGTCATGCTGATCGGTATCTTCCTGGCGCACGCGCTGTGTCGGGAATCATTGCCCGCAAGGACGAATAAACTCAGCGCAACACCTCCAGCACGCCTGCTCGCCTTTGCCGGTCGCCACAGCCTAGTGATCTATATGCTGCACCAGCCGATTCTAATCGGACTGCTGCGGGTGGTAAAAATGGCGTCATAAAATAGGGCCGGAGCCGCATGGCACTTACTTACGTTCAATGTAGGTCGGGTTAGCGCAGTTTGCGTAACCCGACAGGCGTTGCGAAGCAACACAACGCCTTTGTATAGGTGTGCCTGACGGCACGCTTGGCGGGTTACGGCGCAAACAACGCGCCTAACCCGCCCTACATCAGACACAAAGCCGCTTAAGTAAGCACCATTCGTCGCCGACCCCATTTTAATCGACTTGCATTCACATCAATTTGCGACAATCCACTCCGGCAGCCCGCCCAGGAGGTAACAACCATGGAAAAGTGGTAAGTCGTTGCATTGCTGTTGTTCGGACTCGGGTTATTGGTCTTCGCCATACAGATACACGCGCGCTACGGCGAGAAATACAAAATCAAAACCATCGACCTGGTATTGCTCATCCTACCCTTGCTGTTCGTATTGCTGATTACCGGAAAAATGAAGGTGCTTGATGCCTTCGGCGTGAGGGCAGATTTTTCCGAACTGTTCGCCGATGCCGCTGGGGCCAACATTAAACAGCAAGTGACCGGCACCGATTCACCGGGTATCGATCAAGTGATGAACTTGCTGGCAATGGCGTCCAAAGATAGTTCAGGCTAGGCCGGCACCGTGACGTCATGACATTCCTCATCCGCCATGACGGCGAGATGCTTATTCGAGACCAGCCATGATGCAACCTACTGTGAACTTGCTAAACTCCTGACAGATACACACACGGAGTTCAGCCATGTCTGCTCTCAAAGCTTATCCCGTCTGGGACGCCAGCATTCGCTGGTTTCATTGGATCAATCTGCTCTGCATGATCGGCCTGATTGCCGTGGGTGTGGTTATCCTCAACGACAAAGCCCTCGGCGTGACCGACGACGGTAAGATCCTGTTAAAGACCGTCCATGTGTGGATCGGTTACCTGTTTGCGCTCAATCTGGTGTGGCGCCTGATCTGGGCCTTCATTGGCGGACCGCACGCGCGCTGGCGAGCGATCCTGCCAGGGGGGCGCGGTTATTTCATGGAACTGCGCGCTTACATTGCCGACTTCAGCGCTGGTCGGCCGCGCCAGTATCTAGGCCACAATCCGCTTGGCCGAATTGCGGTGACACTGCTGTTGATCTTGCTGCTGACCCAAGCAGTGACGGGCTTGGTGCTGGCAGGCACGGATATCTTCTATCCGCCGCTCGGCTACTGGATCACCAGCTGGATCGCCGCACCCGGTGTAGACCCGGCCACGCTGCTGCCTTATGCGCCAGAGCAGTATGCCAAGGGTGCCTATGATGCCATGCGCGATTTCCGCAAACCCTTTATCGAGATTCACGAGATCAACTTCTATGTACTCATGATAATGGGGCTTATCCACATTCTGGCCGTGGTCGTGACAGAGCTGCGTGAGGGAGGCAATTTAATCTCAGCGATGTTCACGGGTAAGAAAGTGCTAAGTACACCACCTGCAGATGGAAGCAAGGTCGAATAGGCTGTGCAACGACTGATCGCCAACCATACCAGTGTGCGGGATTCCCGCTCTGATAAGGATGCAACTTCATTATGAATGAAGCCCAACACCCTCACTACGCCGGCTTCTGGATTCGTGTCGCGGCCTCGTTGATCGACACTGCCCTCATACTCGCACTCATCCTGCCGCCGTTGATCGGCATCTACGGAACGGCCTATTTCGATATGCAGCACATGATTGCCGGTACCTGGGATTTCCTGCTGAGCTGGGTATTCCCCGCGGTCGCGGTGATTGTGTTCTGGGTATATCGCTCCGCTACGCCGGGAAAGCTCATCCTTCATCTCAAAATTGTCGATGCGCAGAACGGCGAAAAACCCTCGACAAGACAGTTCATCGGTCGTTATCTCGGCTACTACGTCTCAGCCATCCCATTGATGCTGGGTTTGATCTGGGTGAGCTTCGACAAACGTAAACAGGGCTGGCATGACAAGCTGGCCGGTACGGTCGTGATCCATGCAAAGCCATGATCCTATAAACCGCATTTACCACGGAATCACACGGAAAAACCCCGACCAGATCATAAGCTTCACGCCGGCACCGCCATCACCCGCAAGGGGGTGAATAGTCGCTCCAGGAAGGCACTGTGTTTCAGCGTTTTCCGTGTGTTTCCGTGGCTGAAATGATTTTTTTAGGATGATCTGATCGGATGCAATTAGCCGTTTAGATCAAGCGAAAAAAACCAAGCGGGCCAATGTCCCACTTGGTTTTCTCTCATTTCACATCGATGCAATCTAGCCCGCATTTCTCACCGCACATCTACTGCGGCCGCCGATGAACCTGTATCTGCAGTGCGTACTCGCTACAGCCAGCTTGACGTAGTGTCAGCTACGCCGGCGCCGTCTTCCACTGCGTGCGCCCTGCATCTACAGGCTCCTCGACGCCCTCGCGACGATCCGCGGTGAGAAATGCGGGCTAGCCGTAAGCCAGCTTGATCCCATCAAGCACTTCCGCACAGGCCTCCGCGCAGGCGCGGCACTCGTGATGCTTTTCGTGTTTGCGGCATTCCTTCTCGCAGTCTTCACAGACCCGCGCGCAGATCGCGGAGTAGTCCTTGTTGTAGGTCGAATTGGCACTTAGCAGATAGGCGAAGGCGTCACAGACGGCGTACATCTCATGCACCTTCGCCGCACATTCCGCCAGCGAGGTATCGCCTTCCTTGAACACCACCAGGCAGTGGCTGATGCAGCGACGGCCCTTGTCGAGACAGACGTTGATCGCGTTCAAAAGATCTGGCTGCTGCGCGGTATGCTTACTGTGATCGTGCTGCATCTCTTCGGCCCAAGCGCCGCTCGCCATTGTCAGTCCACCCAGCGCGCCAACACCGAGCAATAAGTCACGGCGGGTTATGCCTGTATCGGTAGCGACACGGTCCTGCTCTTTGGAATGTATATCGTTCATCGCTGCGCTCTCCTTGTATGTTCGCCTGGGACCTGCGAGGTACGCGAATCTGTGTATTTCGGGTACTCGTCAGGTAAACGGCATGGAAAAAACACGATTAGAGGGTACGACAAGCCTTCTTAAATAACAAAGCGTGCCGCAGCCCGCTTGTCTTAATTCGAAGGGGGTCAGAGACGAATGGCACTTACTTAGGTTCAATGTAGGTCGGGTTAGCGCAGTTTGCGTAACCCGACAGGCGTTGCGAAGCAACACAATAAAGGTGTGCCTAACGGCACTCTTGGCGGGTTACGGCGCAAACAACGCGCCTAATCCGCCCTACATCGGATATGGATAGGCTTAAGTAAGCGCCATTCGTCTCCGACCCCATTTTTACTCGTCCGTCACGCACCCGTGCGAGGCGTCTTTGACGTTCTTGATGAACTTGTACAAGGTGCCGCGGGTGGCCAAATACGGCGGCATCGTCCAGGCGGCACGACGTTGCTGCAGTTCTGCATCGCTCAGATCCACGGTCAGCGTGTTACTTTCGGCATTAATGGTGATGAGATCGCCGTCCTGCACCAGCGCCAGCGGCCCACCCTCCTGAGCCTCGGGTACGATATGACCGATGATGTAACCGTGCGAGCCACCGGAGAAACGTCCGTCGGTGAGCAACGCAACATCTTTGCCCAGTCCCGCGCCCATGATGGCCGAGGTCGGCGTGAGCATTTCGGGCATCCCCGGTCCACCCTTCGGGCCTTCGTAACGAATCACCACCACGTCGCCCTTCTGAATTTCGCCGCGCTCCAGCCCGGCGAGCATCGCTTCCTCGCGATCATAGACACGCGCGGGACCGGCAAAGTGCAGGCCTTCCTTACCGGTGATCTTGGCCACCGAACCGCCGGGGGCAAGATTGCCCTTTAGAATACGGATGTGGCCACTCTCCTTGATCGGCTTCTCGATGGGATAGAACACTTCCTGGCCGGGCGTGAGCCCGGGCAGATCTTTGAGGTTGTCGGCAATGGTGTAACCGGTGACGCTCATGCAATCACCGTCGAGCAGATCTTTCTCCAGCAGATATTTCATCACCGCCGGCGTGCCGCCAACCTTGTGCAGATCCTCCATCACATACTTGCCCGACGGCTTCAGATCGGCGAGAAACGGGATGCGGTCGGAGACTTTCTGGAAATCGTCGATGGTCAGTTGCACATCAACAGCACGCGCCATCGCCAGCAAATGCAGCACGGCATTGGTGGAACCGCCGGTCGCCATCACGATCACCATCGCATTCTCAAACGCGGCGCGGGTCATGATGTCACGCGGCTTGAGATCGAGTTCCAACAAGCGACGCATCGCGGCACCGGTGGCATGACATTCGGCAACCTTGCCCGGCTCGACTGCCGGCATGGAGGAACTGTAGGGCAGACTCATACCCATCGCCTCGATGGCAGTGGCCATGGTGTTGGCGGTGTACATGCCGCCGCAGGCACCGGCGCCGGGACAGGAATGTTTAACGGTATCTTCGCGCTCCTCTTCCGAGATTTTGTGCGCGATGAATTCACCGTAGCTCTGAAACGCCGAGACGATGTCCAAGGTCTTGCCATGACTATGGCCGGGTTTGATGGTGCCACCGTACAACATGATAGACGGACGATTGAGTCGGCCCATGGCGATAACGGTGCCGGGCATGTTCTTGTCGCAACCGGGAATCGCGATCAGCCCGTCGTACCACTGCGCGCCCATGACGGTCTCGATGGAGTCGGCGATGATCTCGCGCGACTGTAAGGAATAGCTCATGCCGTCAGTGCCCATGGAGATACCATCGGACACACCGATGGTATTGAAGCGCATGCCGACCAGATCCGCCGCAACCACGCCCTTCTTCACCTCGGCAGCGAGATCATTCAGATGCATGTTGCAGGTATTGCCCTCCCACCAGACCGAGGCGATGCCGACCTGGGCTTTGTTCATATCGGCCTCGGTCATGCCGGTGCCATACAACATTGCCTGCGAGGCACCCTGGCTCTTGGGCTGGGTGATACGGGAACTGTAGCGATTCAACTTCTGCGCCATGGGAATCTCCGGGTATAGGCGGTCACTGTAAAGCGGGCATTGTACCGGGCCGGGCGGTAGGAGCCAAAGTGGCAGGATGACATTTCACAGTCAGCCGGTTAAAGATTCGTCGAACCGCCAAGGACGCCAAGGTATCTGGGGTAAAAACCCAAAATGATTTTTACAATAAACCTATAAACCGCATTTGCCACGGAATCACACGGAAAAACCCGGACAAGTTCATAAGCTTCACGCCGGCACCGCCATCATCTGCAAGGTGGTGAATAATCGCTCCGGGAAGGTACCGTGTTTCAGTGTCTTCCGTGTGTTTCCGTGGCTGATTTTTTTAGGACAAATAACCTTGGCGTTCTTGGCGTCTTGGCGGTTCATCTAAATCTGTCCCGGCTCACACCCGCTTCTTGGTATTGACCTGCTGCGCCCCTTCCCAGACTCCCTGGAAAAAGGCCCGCGCGTTGCTGCCCAGGGTGCGGGTGCGATAGCCACCCTCCTGCACGAACAGCGTTGGTAGGCCGATCGCGCCAATGGCAAGACCGTTAAGCCGAAAGTCCTCCGGCATGAGCGTCCAGGTGCCGGTCGGGTCGCCCTTGGCCGTATCCAGACCCAGCGCGACGACCAGATATTGCGCCTTGTAATCGCGGATGCGTTTAAGCGCACGATCGAGCGTCTTGCGGTAACGCTCCGGCGTCGCATCCTCGGCCAATGGATAGTTCAGGTTGTAGCCCTCACCCGAGGCCACACCGCGTTCGTCGACAAAGCCCGCGAAATGCGGATAGGCAAAACTCGGATGACCGTGGATGGACAGCGTGAGCACATCCGCCCGGTGATAGAAGATGTCCTGGGTACCGTTGCCATGATGAAAATCCACATCCAGCACCGCAACCGTACCGAAGCGACTGAGATAATGCGCGGCCACCGCGGACGAATTGAAATAACAGAAACCACCAAAGGCGCGACGTTCGGCATGATGCCCCGGCGGCCGCACCAAGGCATACGCAAAACGTCTGCCACCAACAATTTCCTCAGCCCCTGTCACCGCACAACTCACGGCATCGCGCGCGGCAAGATAGGCATTGTGGTTCAGCGGCGTGAAGGTATCCATGCAATAGTAACCTGCACGCAACTCCCAGTCCTTGGGAGTACGGCGCGGATTACGCAGCGGGAACACAATGGGATAGATGGACTTGCCTTCCGGCATCTGCTCACAGGCACGGCGCAGATATTCCACATAATCGGGATCATGCACCGCCTTGATCAATTTTTCGCTGGCGCGGCGTGGTTTGAGCGGCTCGAACAGACCGGTCTTGTCGAGCTCCTTGATGATGGAGGAGATACGCACCGGCGCCTCGACGTAACCACGATCCCGCACATGATGGATATCATGACCCTCGTTGCGAATCAGCGCGATGCCATGGCCAGCGGGTTTTTTAGGAGGGACTGATGCAGCACGTGTGCGTGTCAGGTAACGCGGCTCGCGAAGCTTGATCGGGTCATCCTGGAACGAGTTTGTGACGGCACGGATATATTTCTCATCGCAGACATCGCCGTATTTACGCTCCAGGATCGCCCGCGCCACTTTGCGCATTAGACTGCGACTGACCTCGGTACCTTGTCCCAGGTTGTCATAGACCAGGAAGAACAGATTATTGTCACCTTCGTTGATGGGCTTATGAAATTCATTATTGACCACCGGACGCGCGCCATAGCGTTCATAGAAACGCAAGCGGGCCTTGTTCTGCTCCAGAAGCTCCGGATGCTCGACCAGATGCACATCATCGGGCAGACATTCAAAGAAGATACCGACTGAACCTAGTGACAATGCCTCTTCACGTACACGCTCATAAAGCACACTGCCCAGGCCACCGCCTGTTGTGCCCGGCGCGACAGAGATGAATTCGAGATAACAAAAATTAAGATCAGTGACATGCAGGAACAGTGCAAAGCCCTTGACCCGATCTGACTGATCCTCAGCGACAAACACGATGGAGCGAAATTTGTATTTCATCGGATCGCGCAGCTGCCCCGGCAACTTATCTATTTCCTGCTGCGAGGCGAGCGGAAACTGGCTGCGCATGATCTCGCTGATCTGCGCCAAGGCATGTCGGTTGGCGGGAGAAACATCATCGTGCAGGGTACGGATACGAAACATGGTAGATCCTCGCAAACCAATTCCGATCGACGCAGTATAGTGATTATGAGATCAACTGCCCTCGGGCAGCAGCAGGATCTCGCGATAATCACCACGGCATAAACGATGAGCCTCGGAAACAACCTCTGCGAACTGCCGACTGCCGAACAATGTCGAAGCGTAATCAGCCTCCTGCACGCCGGCAGCTTCAGCATCCAGCACGCGCAAGCATAAGCACCACTGCTCGCGGTATTGCGCAACGGTACGCGGCCGAAATGCACTGTTGTGCCGCGCACCGGCATAGATCCGACCAAGATACAGACGCGCCCGCTCCAACTGATCCTTGAGTGGCAAATCAAGATCGAAGCCCAAGGCAATACGATGCAGATTCCCACCCAGGTAATCCAGGTCCTCTGCACTGATCGGACGTGCCGACTGTTTGACCTCACGCCACACCAGTGGGTCTTTAAGCTCCGACGCCAACAGTGCCGGGTCACGCGGAAATTGGTAGAAGCCCCACTTGTCGCCGAGCGCACATTCGATCAACACCTGATCCTGATCGACACTGCAGCCGTCTGCGCCTTGGTCCTTACCAACGATCAGATAGGCACGCGGATCAACTTTCCAGGCCTGAAAATCGCGCTGGGGCGGCGCGCCATAATCTGTTTCTAGCGCCGACCAGATCTGCATGAACTGATGATAGTCGGACTGATACTCAGCATTGCGGCGCAGAAATTCCCAGGCCCATTGGGCTGCATTCAATGTACCGGTGTATGCATAGCAATCCGCCTGCTGCCAATCCAATATCCTGGGGACCTCTGAATTGTTTGTCATTGCGAGGAGCGTAGCGACGAAGCAATCTCCAACCCTAAAAAAATCATTTCAGCCACGGAAACACAGGGAAGACACTGAAACACAGTGCCTTCCTGGAGCGACTGTTCACCACCTTGCAGATGATGGCGGTGCCGGCGTGAAGCTTATGATCTGGTCCGGGTTTTTCCGTGTAATTCCGTGGCAAATGCGGTTTATAGGCTAACCCGCTAATGATGTTGGCACGAGATTGCTTCACTTCGCTCGCAATGACAATCGAGGTGAATTGATCAGAGCTTCCCGGCACCATCAACTCCTGCGGCGACTGTCGAGGCGGCGTACGAAATCACGAATGATCAGGCTATAGAGCTCGGCCTTGAGATGGGTATCCTCGACACCAGCCTCAAGATTAGGATTATCGTTAACCTCGATCACGTACACACCATCCTGGTTCTGCTTAACATCGACACCATAAAGACCATCGCCAATCAGATTGGCGGCGTTGAGCGCGGCCGTCACCACCTCCGAAGGCGCATCACCGACTTGCCAGGCCTTGAATGCGCCTTCCGTGACGCGGCCGCCGGGGCCGTGATTGACAATCTGCCAATGTTTCTTGGACATGAAATACTGGCAGACGAAAATCGGCGTGCGATTAAGAATGCCGATGCGCCAGTCGAAATCGGTGTAAAGATACTCCTGCGCCAGAATCAGTTCCGAATCCTTGAACAGACGTTGCGCAATCTCCATCAGTTCGGTGCGATTCCCCGCCTTGTAGACACCCAGCGAGAATGATCCGTCCGGCACCTTCATCACCACCGGATAAACGAAATCCCGCTCGATGATGCGATCCACGCGCTTGATATCGGACTTGTGCAGGATGCTGCTTTTGGGTGCCGGCACCCGATTGGCACGCAGCAATTCGGCCATATAGACCTTGTTGGTACAACGCAAAATGGAGTTCGGATCATCGATCACCACCATATCTTCGCTTTCGGCCTTCTTGGCGAAGCGATAGGTGTAATGATTGATGCGCGTAGTATCACGAATGAACAGCGCATCGTATTCCGCCAACCGCTCATAATCCTTGCGCTGAATAAGTTCGACTGATACACCCTGACTCTTGCCGGCCTTGACGAAATTCGCCAGCGCGCGCTTATCCGACGGCGACAACGGATCATTAGGATTGTGCAAAATAGCCAGATCGTAACGACTTGGCGCTTTGGTCTTGGGTGAACGCCAGCGCTTCTTGAAATAGTGCGTGAGCGCCCAGGAGAACATCTCGCACTGCTCCTGGTTGAGCTTATTCAGTGCCAGCGGTTTTATTTCCTTGATGCGCCAGTTGCTCTCGTACTCAAACGTCACCTGTAGTATCGGGCACGGAAATGTTTCATAGATCTGCCGGGCCAGATCGGTGAGTTTCTTGTAGACACTTTCGCCGAAGAAAATGTCCAGCACGAAGGTATTGCCCTCGCCACGCTGTTCGCTGCGCCGGAAAGCCCGCTCCACCAGATCGTCCAGATCCTCGGCATCCAGGCCATACATGGCCTTGCTGGACAGATCGAGCATGGTCTTGACGGAGGGGATGACGCGATGACTGCGCGCCTGCGCCAGCAGAGCACAGTAATAACCAACACTCTGGTAACGATAACTGCGCGACAGGTTGATCACCTGCACATTGCGCATCTTGAAGTATTCCGGACTGGTGAGGTAATCGTCGACATCGACTACTGTCGCTTCGGGAAAATCCGTCTGCCAATCCTTGAGGTTTTCGACAATGATGATCTGATTTGCCATTTCCCTTGCGTCCCCTTGCCCTATATATATTTCCTAACGTTTTTTTACTAATGCGCGTTTACGCGTCTTCGGACGCCGGCGGATGATGAGTGCCGCACGTTGTGCGGATTTCCCATAGCGCGCCATCTTATCGAAGTCGGACTGGAGTATCGGCAGATTGATGCAGTCCATGCGCGTCTTGCCGAACTCATAATCAACGAATGGATCATGCACATAGATGAACCGGTCATCGAAGCCGGTCACTACCACCCAATGCGGTGATTTCTCCTTATAGATGAGATAGGAGCTGATCAGCACGATGGGTATACCCCCGGAATTAAACTGTTCTTTCAATTCCTCCACGCCGAGCTTGGTATAATGCTGACTGATGGGCAGTGCCGCGACCTCCTGGATAAAGCCATCCTGAACCAGTCGGATAACCTCTTTTTTCTCTTCGCTCCGTACCGAATCCACAAACATCGGCATGTCGTCTTTGACATAGAGTTCCACATCGAAACCACGATGATAGGCCGACAACGCCAAGCCATGCGCGCCGCAACCACCGTGTCCGGAGGTCATGAACACCGTAGTAGACTCACGCCAGATACGGATTTCGGTCTCGCGGCTCATTTCCACACTGTCGGTGAGCGCCTTCATGGCCATCATGACGGTGGCTGGCCCGCAGGTGAATTCCAGCGTCTGTTCGTAATAGGGCACGCGCACCATGTCGGGACGCAGATGCGGCACCATCAGCTTTTCGAAACGATATGCATCCGTGTGGTCTTCATAGTAATCGTCGACGATGCCGAATTGCCGATAGCCGTGTTTACGGTATAGCGCCATGGCACCCACATTGTCCGGGCGCACTTCCAGTCGCATGTACACGCAACCGCGCACCAATGCTGCGGCCTCCGCAGCTTCGATTAATGCGCTGGCGATACCTTCGCCGCGAAATGCCTCATCGACGGCAATGGAATACATGCGTGCCAATGAGGTGCCGGCATGAAACAGCACAAGCACATAGCCCGCCAGGACACCATTACGATCTTCGACCAGCGTGGCTGCACGCGCTTTAGTGAGCATGTAACGGAAATTACGCCGCGACAGGCGATCGAGTTCAAAACTACGATTCTCGAGATCCACCAGGGCATCGAGATCGTCGAGAGTGGCAAGACGCATCATGGGGACAGGTTACCGGAGACGGCGGGTTCGACACACTTTAGCATGCCGCCATGGCGACCGGCAGCAGGCAACTTGCGCTGACAATACTTTGATAGCCACGAAATCCACGGAACCCACGAAAATTGTCAATGCCCTTAAGCATTACATAATGGCATGACATAGATAGGCTCGATTTAAGAACTTCGCCACCCTCTCCCCAACCCTCTCCCGCCCCGGCGGGAGAGGGTTGGGGAGAGG
>JBGSOE010000062.1:0-3649 GCA_041739295.1 Thiohalobacterales bacterium
GAACGTTCACTGAATGTCGATTTTTTGTTGGGCTATCTCGCGCGCTTGCTGCCGCGCCGCCCCGATCTGAAAGTCATTATTACCTCGGCTACTATTGATCCTGAACGGTTCTCGAAACATTTTAACAACGCACCCATCATCGAGGTGTCCGGTCGTACCTATCCGGTCGAGATTCGCTATCGCCCATTGATCACTGAAAATGAAGACGATCAGGACCGCGATCGTGGTCAGGCACTGCTCGCAGCCGTCGATGAGCTCGCACGGGAAGGACCCGGCGACATGCTGGTGTTTCTGCCCGGCGAACGTGAGATCCGCGAGGCGGCGGAACTGCTGCGCAAACACCACCCGGCGCAGACTGAGGTGTTGCCGTTGTTCGGGCGGCTGTCCGCCGCCCAACAGGCGGAGGTGTTCAAGGCGCATTCGGGACGACGCATCGTTCTTGCGACAAACGTTGCCGAGACATCACTGACCGTGCCTGGCATCCGCACCGTAATCGACACTGGGCTCGCGCGTATCAGTCGTTACAGCTACCGCACCAAGGTGCAGCGCCTGCCAATCGAGGCGATCAGTCAGGCTTCGGCAAATCAGCGCGCCGGACGCTGCGGACGACTGGGGCCGGGTGTCTGCATCCGTCTTTACAGCGAAGACGATTTCAACGCGCGTCCAGCCTTCACCGAGCCGGAAATTCAACGTACCAATCTTGCCTCGGTGATTCTGCAGATGCTGGCGCTCAAGTTGGGCGACATCGAGGATTTTCCCTTCGTCGAGGCGCCGGATACGCGTTTCATCCGCGACGGGTTCAAACTGCTGCACGAGCTCGGCGCGGTCGATGAGTCAGAACGCTTGACCGATCTCGGCCGCCAACTCGCGCATCTGCCGGTGGATGTACGTATCGGCCGCATGGTCCTGGCCGGCCGTGACGAACACTGCCTGCGCGAGATTCTGGTCATCGCTTCAGCACTCAGCGTGCCGGACCCGCGCGAGCGCCCGATGGATAAACAGCAGGCCGCCGACGAAAAACATAAACAGTTCCTCGACGAGCAATCGGATTTTCTCGGCTATGTGAAGCTCTGGGACTTTTATCATGAGCAGGCACGACACCTGTCGCAATCGAAGCTGCGCAAACTCTGTCAGACCAATTACATTTCCTATGTGCGCATGCGGGAGTGGCACGACATTCATCAGCAGCTGCACGGGTTGGCGCTGGAAATGGGTGTGCGCATCAATCAAGTCGAAGGCGGCTATGAGCCGATTCATCGCGCATTGCTCGCCGGCTTTCTCGGCAACATCGCCTTCAAGACCGATGCGCATGAATACACCGGTGCACGCGGCATCACGCTCAACGTTTTCCCTGGCTCTGCATTGTTTAAGAAACAACCAAAATGGCTCGTCGCCGCCGAACTGGTCGAAACGGCGCGCCGCTATGCGCGTACCGTCGCACGCATTGAGCCCGAGTGGGTCGAACGCCTGGCCGAGCATCTGATCAAACGCAGCTATTCCGATCCGCATTGGGAGAAGAAGCAAGGACATGTGGTCGCCTCTGAGCGCACCACGCTCTATGGTCTGGTGCTTACACCCAGCCGCAAGATTGATTTCGGGCGCGTCAATCCCATCGAGGCGCGTGAGATCTTTATCCGCCAGGCGCTGGTGCCGGGCGAACTGAATACCAAGGCAACCTTCCTGAAGCACAATCAGACGTTGATTGAAGACGTGTTGGAACTGGAAGCCAAGTCACGCCGCCGCGACGTGCTGGTGGATGAAGAGCTGCTGTTTCGATTTTTCGATAAGCACTTGCCCCAACATATATGCAACGGACCGCAGTTCGAGCGCTGGTACAAACAGGCGACGCAGGCCGCGCGCGATTCACTCAAACTCACCCGCGATTATCTCATGCAGCACGCGGCATCCAGTGTGACAGAGGAGGATTTTCCTCCACAGCTTGAGATCAGCGGTCTGCGCCTGGCGCTGGATTATCACTTCGAGCCCGGACATCCCGATGATGGCGTCACGGTGAAAGTGCCGGTAGCTGCGCTCAATCAACTCTACCCTGCCGCCTTCGACTGGCTGGTGCCGGGATTGTTGGAAGAAAAGCTGGTCGCATTGATCAAGTCACTCCCGAAACCCTTGCGCCGCCATTTCGTGCCCGCGCCGGATTTCGCCCGCGCCGCACGCCAGTCATTGATACACCCATCAATGTCGAATGGTGATTCCCCTCTCCCCTCGCGGGAGAGAGCCGGGGAGAGGGGCGAACAATCAACAACCAACCAAAGCCTTCTCCAGCAATTCGCCGCTCAGCTGAAACGCATGACTAGCGTAGAGATCCCCATGGACGCGTGGCGCCTCGATCAGTTGCCTGTGCATCTTACGATGAACTATCAACTCATCGATGCCAACGGCAAGCCACTGGCGCACGGCCGCGACCTGTCTATCCTGAAACAGGATATTGGTGAACAGGCCGTCGCGAGTTTCGAGCAACTGCATACTTCTGAATATGAGCGGGACAATCTGACAGAGTGGGATTGCGGCGCCTTACCCGAGTTTGTTGAAATAGAACAGCAGGGCCTGACACTGCGTGGTTATCCGGCGCTGGTTGCGGACAAAGATCAGATCAACCTGCGCCTGCTGGATTCGGCCGACAAGGCACTCATCGCGCACCGTGCTGGCGTGCTGGCGCTGTTTCAATTGCGCGCCACCAAGGCGCTACGTTATCTGGAAAAGAATTTGCCCGGCATTCAGCAGATGTGTCTGAACTATGCCGCAGCCGGTAAATGTGAACAGCTGAAAGCCGATCTGATGCAGCGCATCACCGAGGCCGCGCTGTATCCGGATGATATCCTGCCGCGTGATGGCGACAGTTTCGAAGCGGCTGCCACGCATGCAGAACAGGAACTCGTCAGCATCGGCAATGTCGTCTGCAAGTCCGTCGCCGACGCGCTCACCGAATACCACGCCATCCAGAAACGCATCAAAGGCTCGATTTCACCCACCTGGCTTGCGGCGCTCAACGACATCCGTGATCAGCTGGATCATTTGGTGTGCGCCGGCTTTGTACTCGACACGCCCGCCGCTCAGCTCAAACACCTCGGCCGTTATCTCAAGGCAATCAACAAACGGCTTGATCGCCTGCAGCAGAACCCCGCCAAGGATCGCCCGATGGCGCTGCAAGTGGAGCCGTATTGGATTAAGTGCAAACGGCAAATAGAAGCTGCGCAGAAACGCGGTAGTATCCCCGAATCGTTACAACACTATCGCTGGCTAATCGAAGAATTCCGTGTTTCCTTGTTCGCGCAGGAACTCGGTACGGCAGAGAAGGTGTCGGTGAAGCGGTTGGAGGAGGTGGGTAAGGGTTGGTGAACATAATTGCGGGGAACAGGTACTGGGATTCAGTAATGTCTGTGTGGCGTGTAGAGCTATTGGGCATTATATGATGGCATGACATAGGGAACCTCTGATTAATTCGCTGAAGCGGCATCTGCCGCGTTGCGGCCGGGCTCAAAATACTCATTTGCGCCGTGTAAACTCCGTTTTTTCACCCGTCCGCGCCTTGCATCTGCTCGCTTGATCAAATTAATCAGAGGTTCCTTAACAATTGTCTATTTCAGTTTGAGAGCATCCCTTCGACTTCCCATTTTTCGCGGACTATACTTTT
>JBGSOE010000067.1:0-2830 GCA_041739295.1 Thiohalobacterales bacterium
CGCCGTGCCATCCGGGCAACTCACCGCCACCGGCCAATCGGCCTGATACGCATCGACGAAAGTCCACGTCGGCGATGCCGCCAGCGCCAGCCCCGAACCACCCACCAGCGCCGCCCACACCACGAATCGCCACATCGACAAAACGCTCATAGCGCGTATCCCCTGAAGTTAGTCAAATAATGTGTTGCATCGCATAGACCTGCGCGGCAACCATGCGGACCCGCAGCCGAATGTGCCGCAGCACTCGCCACCACCCCATCAGTGCTCGCTCGCTACCGGCACAGCCTCGCACATCCGTAGGCTGGTGGTGAGCGCAGCGACCGAGCGTAGCGAAGGCGTAGCTCGCGTAGCGAGCGCTGTCGCGAAGCGACCGAACCCCAGCATGCCCATGTCTGCACAGTAACAGCGCTGGGGTTCGCTGCGCTCACCACCAGCCTACGAATGAATTAGCATCGCCAAGAACGCAACAATGAACCCTATGAACAAGAAGCGTACTCCGGCGCGTACCCGCAAGGCTGATGTGCCCTACAGCCCCAAGAGCAAGGCGGCCACCCTGAAATATTGGGAAGGCGCAACCGCCCATCAGGGCATAGCGGAACTGCGCGCCAAGCGCGAAAGGCTAGCGAAGCCAGTCGAAGACCGTAAGGAGCAGTCCCGCCTTCGCAAGAATGACGAACAAAAGCACGGCCA
This sequence comes from Thiohalobacterales bacterium, assembly GCA_041739295.1. Lineage (GTDB taxonomy): Bacteria > Pseudomonadota > Gammaproteobacteria > Thiohalobacterales > Thiohalobacteraceae > JAHJQQ01. The sequence goes on from JBGSOE010000067.1 coordinate 691, forward strand.
TACACCCCCCATACCTGCACAAACGTACATTCAGACCTAATCGCGCTCGTTTTATTTTATCGCTTCGGTTCCGGAATACCGAGGTCGCGACAAATCTTGCGTGCGAGGTGGTCGTTTACTTCCGAGTGCCGCGGAACGGCGCTGCGATTGCCGAGTGCAGGGTTATGCCACCAAGAGTGATTGCCGCCTTCTCGAAGAAGGTGGCAACCATTGAAAGTCAGGTGCTGAAGCAGATCCCGACGCTTCATACCGCAATCGGCAACTCTTCAAATCCCTTCCCAGCGGCACTGATTGCGTCAGCTCGATTGAATTCGATGGCCTCGGCCAAGGTGACTCGCAGGGATTCGAGCAGTTCCTCGCGCGTCGCCTCTTGGCAGTTAACGCCGGGGACTTCCTCGATCCAGCCAATCCACGCCCCTGCATCGAGTTTTACTACTGCGGTGTAGGTCTGTTTCATGGCTGTATCTCCAGATTCTGCGAGGACGCCGTAGAGGGATATTTGGCCGAAGGGGTATAGACTCGAATCTCAATGCTGCTCGGTTAACCACCATTGGTTTCAGCCTTGTCATTCCGGCGAAAGCCGGAATCCATATTGCTCTTGCTTCGTCTCGAAGAGTAAAAATAGGTACCAGCTGCCGCTGGGGTGACGATGTGGTGTTTTGTCATCTAACCGAACAGTATTGAGGCTGACTACGAGTCCCTGCCGAGTCCCCAATGGCGTCGAAATGGTGACCTCGAGTTCGTCGTCTAGCTGACAACCGTCTGTACGTGCCGCATTACTCTCGCCGAGAGATTGAAAAGATCCTTGGCGCTTATCTCGTGCTTCTCGGAGATATCAAAGACATCAACTGCGCTACTCACACGCTTTGAACCAGGGTCTGGGTAACGGCCTGCCCAGACCACAAAGTGAGACAGCCCTCTTAGGATGGCCTTATCTTTGTCATCAAGGCCTGGAATGAAGCTAGAAAGACCTTCAAGTTTGTGATTAAAATTGCTCTTCTCTTGCTTGGTAAATTCTTCGACTCCCAACCTAAGTAGAATCATAGCTTTTAAGGACACTTCAAGACTGTAACCGACAAGCATCAGCGCAACAGCGTGATACTGCCTGTGACAAATTGTTCTTAGCTCTAGTGGAAAATTATCAAAGCTTGGTGGATTTCTAACCAAGTTGACGGCGGCTTCAGAGAGCGCGTGGGCATGGCTAAGCCAGAGAACTGGATTCTTTAGGTCTGCAATGGTTGGAGCCTTGGATATATCTATGGGAAATCCATTCGCAGTCGCTAGCAAGCCCCACTTGTGCCACGCAAGCGCGCTGTAGCCTAGCGGGTCTGCTGTGAATCCATCGGAATTGGGCTGCAGTGATGAGTTCATAGATAGCCAATCGATTTGCTCAGGCGTCGCGCGCCTACCGCGTGGAAAAAGCACCGAAGCTTCTCGGCGTCACCTGCAGCGAAGTGTTATACCTGCCCCGGAATTGGCGTATAACCTTGAATACCCTTATCAAGCGATTTCTTGTAGACCTCGCCTTGGACAGAGTGGAGGTTCTTTGCCACGTCGGCGTTACTCTTATCTTGATTCTTATAGTAGTCCACATCGTTTGCCCTGTACGCAATCTCGACCTCGGCAACCTTTTCGATGAGTCGTGAATACACCTTGACTAGTTCGATATTATCAGATTTCTCAAGTATCAACTTTTCCAAAAACAAACGGCAGTTTTCATAGAAATACATATTCACCGGACAATTCTCCTTCGTTGCTCCAACGCTTAGCGGGTCTAAAATCACCATGTGTTCACGCAGGCTATCACGCCCCGACGCAGGTTGATTGCTCGACAAATTACCAGCAGCGCGAGCGGCGCATGATCGCGCCGCGACTACTACCCCGCCAGCGTAGCGCTGGGCTCGTCGGCAGACAATGATGGGGCTCCGGAGTTTGCGAGAGTCGGCACGCAGGAACACATCGCGGCTGGCGCTGGGACCAGTCGGTTACACCCTACGCATCATTCTCCAACGAAGCCCGATGCGCGACCTTGAGCAGGTACAGGTTGCGCAGGTAGATGGCGAAGCCGGCGGCTTGGCCGACGATGAAGACGGGGTCGACGCGGTGGATGGCGTAGGCGAGGAGCACGGCGCTGCCGGCG
>JBGSOE010000108.1:0-6863 GCA_041739295.1 Thiohalobacterales bacterium
TCCTCATCTTGTAGAACTTGGAAAAGAGCATCTATTACGTTCTGACCAGCGCAGTACATTAAACTTTCTGCTGCGGCAACGCGATCACGCCCCTCTTCGAGGGGTTCCCTGCGCTTCTCGGGCCAACCGGCGCGCGCCTAACTCGCCGGCCGAAAACCACGGCCGGCTCAAACACGAGGCGCGCTTCCCCCGATTGCTCCTGCGATGCTCGGCTGCGCCTACGGGATCCAACGTCAAAGCACGTAATCCGTAGTCTGGATTGGACGGAGAAAAAACTCATATTTCGCTGACTGGTTATAGTAGGTCGGATTCAGCGCCGTAGGCGCGCGTCCGACAAGAATTCTCTAATTCACGCCAGCGTTACTCCATAACCTTCCTTTCGCCCTTGCTGGGCGAGGTACTTTTCTTTGCTTCGCCAAAGAAAGAGTACCCAAAAGAAAGGCGACCCGAAGGCTTGCCCACTTCGTGGGTTCCCTGCGCTTCTCGGGTCAATCGGCGCACGCCTAACTCGCCAGCCGAAACCCACGGCCGGCTCAAACACGAGGCGCGCTTCCCCCGATTGCCCCTGCGATGCTCGGCTGCGCCTACGGGGCCCAAGGTCAAAACACGTAAACCGTAGCCCAGGTTTCGCTTTCGCTCAACTCAGGCTAACTTGCTACACTCGTAAGTTAATCAACCAATTTCATGGTAAGGCCAATGTCCAAAAGTCTGAGTAAAGAGGCTTGCAAGAAATGTATCGGTTATCTTCTTGATAAAACCGAAGAGGGGCGTGATCGCGTTGCCGCAGCAGAAAGTTTAATGTACTGCGCTGGTCAGAACGTAATAGATGCTCTTTTCCAAGTTCTACAAGATGAGGAAGAACCCAATTATATTCGAGAAGAGGCAGCAGGTTCTCTAGGGACGCTCTGGGGTGAATCTGAGATAGAGTATGAAAAGTTAATCCAAATAAAGCCACCTTTGCTGGACGAAGTGGTTTTAGATTTCGATTCATATAATCTAAAATTAGATAAAAATAAGTTGGGAAATGCTCTTGATCTATTCCTTGTGCGTTACGGTGCAAGACAATTTATGGCCTAGAAAGACGCCCGAGCTGGAGGGCTGTCGCAGCTGATTCTGTTCGTTTAATGTGCGCTACGTTAGCTGTGAAGTCAGATTGAAAACCCACCTCCCGTAGGCGCAGCCGAGCATCGCAGTCCGTTTGCGAAGAAGCTCGCCTCGTGTTTGAGCCCCGAAGGGGCGAGTTAGGCGAGCGCGCAAACGGGCGAGAAGCGCAAGGAACCCGCGTAGCGGGCAAGCCTTCGGGTCGCCTTTCTTTTGGGTACTCTTTCTTTGGCGAAGCAAAGAAAAGTACCTCGCCCAGCAAGGGCGAAAGGAAGGCTATGGATTTCCACACCAATTAAAGAATAACTTGATAGGTTAACCCTATGTCGGACGCGCGCCTGCGGCGCTGAATCCGACCTACGATGTGTTGGCGAAGCAAAGAAAAGTACCTCGCCCAGCAAGGGCGAAAGGGAGGGTAGGGGCAACTCGCTAATTAAGAGATGCTTGACAGGTCATGCGGTAAGCTCGACGCAGAGGCAATGTCGGACGCGCGCCTGCGGCGCTGAATCCGACCTACGATGCTTTGGCGAAGCAAAGAAAAGTACCTCGCTCAGCAAGGGCGAAAGGGAGGCTATGGAATAACGCTGGCGTGAATTAAAAAAACCGTCGGACGCGGCGCTCCGCGCCTGAATCCGACCTACGTGCGATGGTGACAACAACGTCGTTGGCGACATAGCCGAGAGCACAAAAGGCTAGGGCTACCACCGCCCCCATGTTATGTTCCCCCACACTACAATCCACCCTTCGAATCATGCAGCAAACAACCAACACCAAACCCCTCCGTATCGGCATCATCGCCGGTGAAATGTCCGGTGACCTGCTCGGCGCAGGCCTGATCCGCGCACTCCGTGAGCGTTATCCCGATGCGATTATTGATGGCATCGGTGGGCCGCAGATGATCGCGGCGGATTTCCGCAGCCTGTTTCCGATGGAAGAACTTTCGGTCATGGGGCTGTTCGAGGTGCTGGTGCATCTGCCGCGCTTGCTGCGGATTCGGCGCGCGATCTGCAAACATTTTCTCGCTGATCCGCCGGACGTGTTTGTCGGCATCGATGCACCGGATTTCAATCTGGGTGTCGAACAACGCTTGAAAGCGGCCGGCATTCCCACGGTGCATTATGTCAGTCCTTCGGTGTGGGCCTGGCGGCAGGGGCGGGTAAAGACCATCGCGCGTGCCGTCAATCGCATGTTGACACTGTTTCCCTTCGAGGCGGCTTTCTATCGTGAGCACAATGTGCCGGTGAGTTTTGTCGGCCATCCGTTGGCCGATCTGATTCCCGAACGGGTAGCGACACTTGATGCGCGCGTGGCATTGCACCTGCCTATGGATGTCCCGCTGATCGCGCTGTTACCCGGCAGTCGTGCTGGTGAGGTTGCGCGCTTGGCGGATACCTTTATCGCTACGGTGCATTGGTGCGTGCATCAGCGTCCCGATTTGCATTTTGTGGTGCCGTTGGCAAATGCCACGACACGGGAGATTTTCGTTCGTGCCCTCGAGCAACACAACGGTGATCTGCCATTGCATCTCATCGACAGCAACGCACGTCAGGTGATGGCGGCGAGTGATGCGGTGTTGCTGGCCTCGGGTACCGCGACCTTGGAAGCCTTGATGCTAAAGCGGCCGATGGTCGTGGCTTATCGTCTGGCACCACTAACCTTCTGGCTGGCCAAATGGCTAGTGAAGCTCCCGCATTTCGCGTTGCCGAATCTGTTGGCTGAGCGCCGGTTGGTACCCGAATTCATCCAGGATGAGGCCACACCTGAGGCCTTGGGTGCGGCGCTCCTGCAGTGTCTTGACGACACGGCGCCGCGCCAGGAACTGATTAGTGCCTTCGACAGCATCCATAATCAGTTGCGCCGCGATGCCGATCACAGTGCGGCGGCGGCTGTGTTAGAGGTTGCGGGGCGATGAACGAATACACGGAATTCGATTTTACGCGCGGATTGCGTTTGGTGGCCGGTGTCGACGAAGTCGGGCGTGGCCCATTGGCCGGGGCGGTGGTTGCGGCCGCGGTGATTCTGGACCCGGCACGGCCCATCGCGGGACTGGCCGATTCCAAGAAACTCAGCGAGGCACGCCGCGAGGCCTTGGCGCCGATTATTCAGGAATGCGCACTCGCCTGGGCACTTGGACGTGCCGAAATCGATGAGATCGACACCCTCAACATACTCCAGGCGAGTCTGCTGGCGATGCGTCGCGCCGTGTTGGCACTTCAGATAGCGCCCGAGTTTGCCCTGATCGACGGTAATCGTTGTCCCGAGCTGCTGCCCTGTCCGGCCGAAGCGGTGATCAAGGGTGATAGCCGCGTGGCGGCCATCAGCGCCGCCTCCATTCTGGCCAAGGTAGCGCGCGACCGGGAAATGGTCGTGTTGGATGCCCAGTATCCAGGTTACGGTTTGGCCCAACACAAGGGTTATCCGAGTAAGGCGCATCTGGCGGCATTAGAGACGCTGGGGATATCGCCGCTGCACCGTCGCAGTTTCGGTCCTGTGCGTCGCCTGATCGAGCAGGGCAGGACCTGATTCTCAGATTCACGAGGGTAAAATATTAAATAAAATCAGTCTAATGCTGACACTATTGAAATAATATTCACAAACAGCGCAAGTGACAGAATCAGGCCGAGGTAGGTCGGCGGCCTAGGAAATAGGAAACAAGGATGATCACGTTCAGTCTCTTTACGTTTCTCGCATTGTTAGAGGGCATTGTTGCCCTGTTGATCGTGATTGGTGTGTTGGTTTGGCGGCAGCGCAAAGCACGTACGCAGGACCGCATTGCCTACATCGACGGTTCTGACACTCATCCCACCCCCGCGCTGTATCTCGAAAGCGAGGTCGCCAAGACCCGCACGCATCTTGAATCGCTCACCACCGATATCATTGCGGATCCTGCGCAAACTGCGCTGTCCTTGCGCGCGGCATTGTTGGAGGTTGAGGCGGAGCTATCACATAGCCTGCCGGAACAACGCGATCAGGCCTTCTGGCAATCGTTGGCAGACCGTTTAGGGAACATCCTTACCACCACAGGCTACAGTCGAGAATCCGCTGTTGAGGATTTAACTGTCGCACATGCAGCAGAGGTCGAGATACCCGCGGACAAAGTCTACCTCATGGGTGTTGAGGGGGACAGCGTCACCGGATTGGTCGAACAGCAATCAAAGACCATCGACTTCTTACGCAACTATATCCATGATCTGCTTGATCAGCATGGGCATAAGCCGTTGCCGGAACCAAACATTGCAGGTAAGTTCGATGAGTTGGAGCATGCTAATAAGGAATTGAGTGACTGTGTCCAGATTCTGGAGGACGAAAACGAATTCCTGCGCGAACAGATTGCCGCGCTGTTGAAGTTGGATTGACGCCTCTTCACGGGCTGTGAACCTTTGTGTTGCTGGGGAAATGTCGGACGCGCGGCTAGCGCCGCTGAATCCGACCAACATAACTGCTACTCTGACGTAGGTCGGATTCAGGCCGAAGGCCACGTCCGACAGGTAACTAAACTGTTATTTCGTCGCATGCCAGCTCCTTTGCAGCCATGCTCCTGCGCTGTCGCCACCTGCAAGTCAAGCCTTGAAACCCCGCGCCCAAAGCCGGACACTCCCGGTCATGGTCGCTTCCTTCGTACATCTCCATCTGCACACCGAATATTCGCTGGTTGACGGCATTGTGCGCGTCAAGCCGCTGGTCAAGGCGGTCGCGGCTGCGGGCATGCCGGCCTGCGCGGTGACCGACCAGGGCAATCTCTTCGCGTTGGTGAAATTCTACAAGGCGGCACTGGGCGCGGGCATCAAGCCCATCATTGGCGCGGATGTCTGGATGCACAACGATCTGGACCCCAATCAGCCGACGCGACTGGTGCTGCTGTGCCAGGACCGCACCGGTTATCTCAATCTCAATGAGCTGATCTCGCGCAGTTATATCGAAGGTCAGCATCGCGGCATGCCGATGCTGCAACGGGCCTGGCTGCGAGAACGCAGTGCGGGATTGATTGCGCTCTCCGGTGGTCGCGCCGGAGATGTCGGTTTGGCGTTGCTTTCCGGTAATGCCGAGGTTGCGGAACAGCTGCTTGCGGATTGGCTGAGTATGTTTCCGGAGCGCTTTTATCTGGAGCTGCAACGCACGGGTCGCGAACACGAGGAAGACTATTTGCACGCCGCCGTCGAACTGGCTGCGCGGCGGGATGTGCCGGTGGTCGCGACTAATGATGTGCATTTTCTTGCGGCTGAAAATTTCGAGGCGCACGAGGCGCGTGTGTGTATTCACGACGGCCGCACCCTGGATGATCCGCGGCGACCCAAGCGCCACAGTGAGCAGCAATATCTGCGCTCGCCGGAGGAGATGGCGGAACTGTTTGCCGACATTCCCGAGGCCTTGGAAAACACCGTCGAGATCGCCAAGCGCTGCAATCTGGAACTGACGCTCGGCAAGAATTATCTGCCCGATTTCCCCGTGCCAGCCGGCATGACCATGGATGACTACTTCCGCGCTCAGGCGCGAGAGGGTATGCAGAAACGGCTGATCAAACTCTTTGATGCCCGATCGGATCAGGGGGGCGCTGATTTCGCGACGCGTCGTACAGCCTACGATGAGCGTCTGGAAATCGAGCTGGACGTCATCATTCAGATGGGATTTCCCGGCTACTTTCTAATCGTTGCGGACTTCATCATCTGGGCCAAGGCCAATGGCGTACCAGTCGGGCCAGGGCGCGGTTCGGGCGCGGGCTCGCTGGTCGCCTATGCGCTGACTATCACCGATCTCGATCCGATTCAGTACGATTTGCTGTTCGAACGCTTTCTGAATCCGGAACGCGTGTCCATGCCCGACTTTGACGTCGACTTCTGCATGGAAGGCCGTGATCGGGTGATCGATTACGTCGCCGAGAAATACGGTCGCGACAAGGTGTCGCAGATTATCACCTACGGTTCCATGGCCGCGAAAGCCGTGGTGCGCGATGTCGGCCGCGTGCTCGGTCATCCCTATGGTTTTGTCGATCGCATCGCCAAATTAATTCCGTTCGAGATCGGCATCACGCTCGAGAAGGCGCTGGAGCAGGAAGATCAACTGCGTCAGGCTTACGAAACCGAAGAAGACGTGCGTGCCATTATCGATCTGGCGCAGTCGCTGGAAGGACTGTCGCGCAACGCCGGCAAGCATGCCGGTGGTGTGGTCATCGCGCCGTCAAAACTCACCGACTTCACGCCGCTGTACTGCGAGCCGGGTGGCGCCAATCTGGTCAGCCAGTTCGACAAGGATGATGTCGAGGCCGTCGGTCTGGTCAAGTTCGACTTTCTGGGTCTGCGCACGCTCACCATTATCGATTGGGCGCTGGCCACGCTGAACCGTCAACGCGCCGAACGTGACGAAGCGCCTATCGACATCGAACGTATTCCGCTTGATGATCCAGCGGCGTTTGTATTGCTCAAGGCCTGTCAGACCACCGCGGTATTCCAGTTGGAATCGAGCGGCATGAAGGATCTGATCCGGCGCCTGCAGCCGGACAGTTTCGAAGACATCATTGCGCTGGTCGCGCTGTTCCGTCCCGGTCCGTTGCAGTCGGGTATGGTCGACGACTTCATCGCCCGTAAACACGGCAAGCAAAAGGTCGAGTATCCACATCCGAAACTCGAACCGATACTCAAGCCGACCTATGGTGTGATTCTGTATCAGGAACAGGTGATGCAGATTGCGCAGGTGCTGGCTGGTTACAGTCTCGGTGCCGCGGATCTGCTGCGCCGCGCCATGGGCAAGAAAAAACCCGAAGAAAT
>JBGSOE010000115.1:0-2683 GCA_041739295.1 Thiohalobacterales bacterium
ACCCTACATCAATATTTTCACAGCCAAAGCATCAACCCGCACTCAAAGCGATGACTTAATAGCTTGTGGTAGGGATACAGCCTGACTTTGAACTGCCTCAAACCTTCAAAGGTATAGCAGGGAAAGGGAGCACAGAGGTCAGTGCGATAGAGTGTTGCGCCATTCTCGCCTTGTCCGGCCATCTCCAATTTAAGGCTGTTGTGAGGTTCAAACTCCCCCATCTCATCCATGCCACCGACGACACATTCAACTTCCACATCCTCGGGCGATAATCCATTCAAGAATATCTTCACATTGATGGGCATAGACTCGCCGCTGTTGATCACCGTGTTGGGTGTGCTATCCATACTGGCACGCAGATTAGGCCAAGCCTGGGTAACTTTATTACGCCACTGCGCCAATTCCTTTGCAGCGGCAGCACCGTTTACTGCCAGCAACTTCCCCTGCTTGGCAGCCGGACCGTAAAAATCACGCAGATAATCGGCCGCCATACGCATACCATTGAAGCGTGGAAGTACGCTGCACATTGAAGCCTTGGATTTCTCTATCCAGCGTTCCGATTCGCCATCACTGTTACGGGAAAAATACAGCGGGACGATCTCGCGCTCGAGAATATTGTGCAGCTCGGTCGCTTCCTGGCGATCCCGCACTGTCCGTTCCAATTCAGGATGCGATTCAATAGCCCAACCGTTTTCACCGTCGTATGCCTCTGCCCACCAACCATCGAGCACACTGAGGTTGATCGCGCCATTGATGGCCGCCTTCATACCCGACGTACCACAGGCCTCAAGCGGAAAGATCGGGACATTCAACCATACATCTACGCCCGGATAGAGATCACGGGCCAACGACAGGTTGTAATCCTCCAGCAGTAGGATTTTGCCACGCAGTTCTGGCGTCATCGCGAGCTGGGCAATCTCCTTGATCATGGCTTGACCCGGCTCGTCATTCGGGTGTGCCTTACCCGCTATCACGAACAGTACCGGTCGATCCGGATTCGTGACTAACTTAATCAACCGATCAAGATCCTTGAACAGGAGTGTCGCACGCTTATAGGTAGCGAAGCGGCGCGCGAAACCAATCACCAGTGTATCGCGGTTGCGTGCACCAATGTATTGAGTCATTTCACCGATGACGGATGCCGAACAGTCACTACGCTGGAGCTGGATTCTCAAACGCCGGCGCAACTCGTCGAACATCGCAGTTTTGTGAATCTGCCTGACGCTTTGATAGACGTGATTCGGTATTTTGTTGATAAAGCATTTCCAAAATTCCGCATCAGTCAATTTTGCGCGCCAACCCCGTCCCATATACATATCGAACAAGGCGCCCCAGGACTGACCCAGAAATGTATCGACATCGACACCGTTGGTGACGTAGCCGATTGGGTTCTCCCTCGGCGGTATCTGCGGCCAGACAGCGCTTTCCATTTCCGATGCAACGTTGCAGTGGACTCGACTCACTGCATTGTGGTGTCGCGAGCCATGCAAGCATAGCAAGGTCATATTAAAGCCGCTTGATTGACCTTGAACCGCACCCAACTCCGCGAAGCTCGCGTCATTGATACCCAACCTGGGGATGAAATCCGCAAAATACGTACGTATCTGATCGGCGCTAAAGATATCGTGACCAGCTGCTACCGGCGTATGCGTTGTGAACACAGTGTTAACTGCCACCAATTCCAGTGCCTCGTCAAAGCGCATGCCGGCCTGCACATGTTCGCGGCAGCGTTCCAGGATCTGGAACCCTGGATGGCCTTCATTGATGTGCCAGACGCTGGGCGACAGATTCATGGCCCGGAGGGCACGGACGCCACCAATGCCCAGAATGATTTCCTGTTGTATACGTGCTGTGCTGTCACCACCGTAAAGTTTGCTGGTAATCGCACGTTCCTGAGGCGAATTTTCCATGACATCACTGTCCAGCAACAACAGTCTGACGTGCCCCGCTTTCGCTTCCCATACTTTGATCTTCACCGGTCGACCGGCGATGTGGACCACGACATCCAACTCACTGCCCTGCGCATCCAGTGCAGGATGCACCGGCAGATCATCCGGATCGACATGCGGATAATCAGCAAGCTGAGTACCATCGTGCAAAATACGCTGCGTAAAATAGCCCTCGCGATATAACAGCCCTACACCGATAAACGGCGCCCACAGATTGCTCATCGCCTTACAGTAGTCGCCGGCCAGAATGCCTAATCCGCCCGCATAAATCGGGACACTCTGATGGAAGCCAAATTCGGCGGAAAAATACGCGATGAGATCGCGCTTCATATCCACAGAGGTGTCGACAGCCATCATCGGCCGCTGTTCCATATAGGTATCATAGGCCGAGAGCGTACCATTGTACTCAGCCAGGAAAATCGGATCGTGAGCGGCCTCTTCTAATTTCTTCTGGCTGACCCGGCGCATAAAGACTTTGGGATTTTTTCGGCAGGCTATCCAAGCATCTTCATCCAGATGACGAAACAGACGCCGCACACCGCGATCCCAACTGTAGTAGAGATCATTCGCGAGGTCGGTGAGACGTTCCAGCTGCGCTGGAAGAATAGGTCTGATCTCGACGCTGAAGCATGTCCCAGGCATTGCTATCTTCTCCGCCTTTGTGAAACAACTATTATGATAATAATAGAGTCTGCCTGACTAGATATGTCGGACGCGCGGCTAACGCCGCTGAA
>JBGSOE010000117.1:0-6865 GCA_041739295.1 Thiohalobacterales bacterium
TCAGTTTCAGACAGCCCCCTCACCCTGGCCCTCTCCCGCGAGGGGAGAGGGGACTCTCCGTTTACAGCGTTAGGAAACCTCTGATCAATTCGCTGAAGCGGCATCTGCCTCGTTGCTGCCAGACTACTGCCGGCACGGCCGATGCTTCACACTGCTAGCGGCTCGGGCTGGAGAGACTGGGAGTTTCAGGTCCGAGTTTTTCTGGCGCGATCGGCGGGGAAAACATCTCGTCCACCCGATCTGGGTCCAGGCGATGTCCTGCGGCGTTACACATCGGCTGTTCATAATCGTTCCAACCGCGCAGGCCGGTTCGCAGCGATACCACCTCGGTGTAACCCATCTGTCTGAGGGTATGCGCAGCGAGGACACTGCGATTGCCGGAGCGACACAGCACGACGATTCTTTTGTCGCGCGCCTCGACGAGTTCGGGAACCGTTTCTTCGTAGCCGTAATCCACGGCGATTTCCAGAATGCCGCGCGGTACGTTGATGGCACCCGGGATCTGTGCGGCCGCGAATTCATCCGGGCAACGGATATCCAGCAGTACCGGTGCCGCTTCCATCGTCAATTCTTCTGCGAGATCCCAGGGCATGAGTTCCCGGGTCTCGTCCGTCAACGCGGCAACCAGGGTTTTGTAGGTTTCTCTTTGCATCGGCGTGTCCCCGTGAAAATGCCAACGGGCCATATCTCCGGCCCGTTGGGTTGAACTGCCTTGCTGAATTACAGCGCCTTCTTGCAGAAGTACCAGTCAGTGCACTCGTAGCCTTCGTTCATGCGCTTCTCGGCGGCTTCCGCGGTACCGGGCGGTGGCACGATGACCTTGTCGCCCGGCTGCCAGCCTTCCGGCGTTGCCACCTTGTGTTTATCCGAGGTCTGCAATGCCGTGACCAGACGCACGAACTCCGGAATCGAACGGCCGTTGGTCATCGGGTAGTAGACCATCGCCCGCAGGATGCCCTTGTCGTCGATGATGAAGGTCGCGCGCACCGCGGAGGTGTCGGCCGCACCCGGGTGGATCATGCCGTAGGCCCGGGCCACGTTCATGCTCAGATCCTCGATGATCGGGAACTGGATATCCACCCCGAACTTCTCCTTGATGTTGCGCACCCAGGCGACGTGCGAGTAATAGCTGTCGATGGACAGCCCGAGCAGTTCGCAGTTGAGCTTCTGGAACTCCGGATAGTGCTTGGCAAAGGCCGTGAACTCGGTGGTGCACACCGGCGTGAAGTCGGCGGGGTGCGAGAACAGCACCAGCCACTTGCCCTGGTAGTCGCTGAGCTTCTTGACGCCGTGTGTGGTCTTGGCTTCGAAGGCCGGCGCCGGGGCGTTGAGTTGGGGCATGCCAAATGCCTTGGTTTCGATATCTGTGGACATGGTGTTTCTCCTTGATGACTGCGTTGATCAGATGGCTATCTGAATCTGGTTACTACTATATGTGGCCGGTCTTTCGCGATCCAATTGATTGTCTCGATCTACTGAATAGCCACAGCCTATTGCTCGGTGTGTTGGTTATCATGTTGTTGCTAAGCGCGCTCATTCCTCTGTTGTCGCATGTTCGGTTTCGCTATGTTCATCCGCGGCGCCCGTGACCAGCGTTCCTGCGAGAAAGGCATTTACTGCACGATCCGGATCAGTCTCCGGCGTCACCAGCGCGCGTATGCCTCGCGCGGCAAGGCGACGCTCCAGGCCCTGGCCCATGCCGCCATTGATCAGTACGTCCACGGTATCGAGTGGGTGAGCGTCATGCGGTGAGGAGTCATGGAAGCTTTGCGCCTTGGGCAGTTCCAACAGTTGCTTGTCCTGAATAAGGTTCTGCTCCACATGATAGATCCAGAAGCGGCGGCAGCGTCCGGTATGGCCGGTGATGTCGCGACGATTCTGGCTGGCGACGGCGATGTGCATACTGTCTACCCCTTCAGTTTTGTTTTCGGCGAACATAGAAGTGACACTCATCAGTGTCCTTCCACACAGATCTGCTGATCCCTGATTGCCAACGCAGTGCGTGCGATCAACGCCAGGATAATCAAACTGAGCAGACTCAACAGCAATGTCGCCAATCCACCGAAGAAACCGACGCCGGTGTGCCGGTACATGATCAGAGTCGCGACGGTCATCGCGGCGAGCGGAAATGAATAGGCCCACCAGGACAGAAAAAATGGCAAACGCAGGAAGCGCGGCAATTGCATGAACAGCAGCAGGGTGAGAAACACTGCGCTGTAATACAGCACATGGGCGAAGCTATCGATGCTACCCGTGAGCTTCACATAGGAGATGAAGCCCACCGCCGGCGGCGCAATGAGGATGAACAGTGTCGGCAGCAGTTTGTCGGGTAGCGGATGATGGAAGATCATCCGATAAACGATGATGGTGAACAGCACCAACCAAAACAGCAGACCGATGCTGAAGTAGAACCAACTGAGTTCCTGCGCGCCGTGCGTCACGCCGGCCACCGGCACCAGAATGTTACCGACAACCGGGATGAACCAGGCCGGGCTGATGTGGTGGATCTCAAAATGACTCTGGTAGATCCAGGCATTGAGTACATATAGCGTGAACGCCAGATGCAGGCCGGAACCCACCGCCCACAGCCACCAGGATAATGATGGCGCGCTGGCATACAACGCGATGCTGAGCAAAACCAGACTCACCGTGAAGCTGGCGCCGAAACTCATCTTCACCGGATGACTCAGTTCCTCGCGCACCGCCGCGGGATAGCGCAGGGTCTTGGTGGCATAAAGCCCGCACAGAATCACGAACACGGCTGCGCTCAGCAGTGCTATCGCAGTACCGATGCCGTGCAGGCCATCCATCAGTATGTCCGCCTGTTGCACGGCAATCGACAGGCCGCTCAGTCCCATGACCATGGAGAAGAACGAGACGGGTAGGAATGCTAGGCGGTCGTTCATAAGGCTTGCATCTCCTGCGTACTGTTCGTGAATCAAACCGTTGCCAATGCAAAAGCCGCCAGCAATGACAGGCCCCAGGCAGCCAACGGACCCAATGCCACGCGCAACAGGCGATTGCGCGGGATGAAGCCCACGCCGTGCACGAAGCCGGCGGCCATGCCCCACATCAGCACTGTCAGCCAACCGTGGTCGACATGGCCGTCGGCTGACACCACCAGTGTCGGCCAGGCCAGCAGCGCCACGCTGATGGCGAGCATCACTGCGAGTGACAGCGCGTGTGCCCAACCGCTGTTGAGTCCAGTGGGCATCTCGCTTGCCACTGCTGTTTGACGGTTACTGGCTGCGCTGATTGTCATCGGACGATCCCAGGCACTGTTCCGCCTCCAGCCACATCACGTTGATGATGCCGAGGGCGACCGCCAGCATCACACCTAATATCCAAGCGAAGTACCACATGCTTTCTACTCCTCTCTCAATACGCTGAATGTGTATTGTCGCGGATCTGCTGCACCGTGACCCGGCCCCACATGGCATGGTAGGTCCAGACCGTGTAGCTCAGGATGATGGGTACGAAGATCATCGCCGCCCAGAACATCACGGTGAGCGTACGCAGGCTCGACGGCGCATCCCAGACAGTGAGGCTCGAACTGGGGAAGGTGCTCGACGGCATTACGAATGGGAACAGCGAAAACCCGGCGGTGAGGATTACGCCGCTGATCGCGAGTCCGCTGCTCACGAAGCCGAAACCGGGGCGGTCGCTGCGCGCGAGTGCAATAGTCGCCAAGGCACCGGCAAAGCCCAACACCGGTGCCGCCAGCATCCACGGATACACGGTATAGTTAGCGAGCCATGCATGGATGCCAGCACCGACTGTCTTAGCGAGCGGATTGGACGGTGCATCGGTAGGCGGCATGGACAGAATTTGATAACCGTCGATGCCATAACTCACCCACACACCGGCGAGCGCAAAAGCGATAATCAGAATCACGCCGGCCCATTGCGCCGCCGTGCGTGCGCGCTGTGCGATCATTGTGTCGGCGCGCAATTGCAACCACAGCGCACCATGCATGGCGAGCATGGACACACTCACCACGCCGGCCAGCAAGGCGAAAGGATTCAGCAAGGCGAAGAACGAACCGGTATAGGTTGGGCGTAGAAACTCGTCGTATTGGAACGGCACGCCGAGCAGTAAATTACCGAACGCCACACCGAACACCAGCGCTGGCACCGCGCCACCTGCGAACAATCCCCAGTCCCAGGTCTTGCGCCAAGTCGGGTGTTCGATCTTGCTGCGGTAGTCGAAACCGACTGGCCGGAAGAACAGCGCGAAGAGCACCAGCATCATGGCGACGTAGAAACCGGAGAAGGCCGCGGCATACACCGCCGGCCAGGCGGCGAAGATTGCACCACCCGCGGTGATGAACCACACCTGATTGCCATCCCAGTGTGGACCGACGGTGTTGATGATCACGCGGCGCTCGTCATCGTTCTTGCCGAGAAACGGTAGCAGCATGCCGACGCCCATGTCGAAGCCGTCGGTCACGGCGAAACCGATCAGCAGAACGCCGACCAGCACCCACCAGATGAGTTTGAGTGTTTCGTAGTCCAGAATCATGGTGAGTCTCCTTCAGTCCAGCGGCTTTTGTGGATGCGTGGCGAGCACTGCTGCGCCGCCGTGTTCCAGCGCGTAGCGTCCGGTGTGCAGACTGCTCGGCCCGAGGCGCGCGAAGCGGAACATCAGATACAGTTCCACGATCAGCAGCAGCGTGTAGAAGCCGATGAAGCCGGCCAGCGAGAACCACAGGTCGCCGGTCTGCAGGCTCGAAGTGCTGAGATAGGTAGGCAACACCTCACCGATGGACCAGGGCTGCCGGCCATACTCGGCGACCACCCAGCCGGTCTCGGCGGCGATCCACGGCAGCGGAATACCCCACAAGGCGAGCTTGAGCAGCCAGCGCTTCTTGCCGGCCTCGCGCTTGGCGCAGTAGTAGAAGCTCGCCGCAAAGATGAACAGCATCAGAAAGCCGGACGCGACCATGATGCGGAACGACCAGAACAGCGGCGCGACTTTCGGGATGGTGTCGCGTGCCGCCTGCTGGATCTGTGCCTCGGTGGCGTCGATCACGTTCGGTGTATAACGCTTGAGCAACAGACCGTAACCGAGATCCGCCTTGACCTTGTCGAAGGCCTGCTTGTCGGCCTCGGTGTAGTTGCCGCTACGCAGTTTCTGCAGCAATTCGTAGGCGCCGATGCCGTTGCGGATGCGCACTTCATGTTGCGCCATCAGATCCTTGATGCCGGTGACTTGCTCGTCGGTCGAGCGCGTCGCGATCAGGCCGAGCACATAGGGGATCCTGATCGCGTAGTCGGTGGTCTGCGTCTCTTCATTCGGCAAGCCGAACAGCGTGAACGCGGCCGGTGCAGGATGCGTCTCCCATTCCGCCTCGATGGCGGCGAGCTTGGTCTTCTGCACGTCGCCCATTTCGTAGCCGCTCTCGTCGCCGAGCACGATCACCGACAGGATCGAGGCCAGCCCGAAACCGGCCGCGATGGAGAAAGAGCGTTTGGCGAAGGGCAGGTCGCGGCCCTTGAGCAGGTAATAGGCGCTGATGCCGAGCACAAACATGGAACCGGTGACGTAACCGGCGGCGACCGTGTGCACGAACTTGACCTGCGCAACCGGATTGAACAGCAGCGCGGCGAAGCTGGTCATCTCCATGCGCATGGTTTCGTAACTGAACTCGGCGCCGACCGGATTCTGCATCCAGCCGTTGGCGATCAGAATCCACAACGCGGAGAGATTGGAGCCGAGCGCGGTCAGGAAGGTCACCAGCAGGTGCCGGCGTTTACTCAACCGATCCCAGCCGAAGAAGAACAGACCGATGAAGGTCGATTCGAGAAAAAATGCCATCAGGCCTTCGATGGCCAGCGGTGCGCCGAACACATCGCCGACATAATGCGAGTAGTAGGCCCAGTTGGTGCCGAACTGGAACTCCATGGTGATGCCGGTGGTCACGCCCAATGCGAAGTTGATGCCGAACAGCTTGCCCCAGAAGCGCGTCATATCCTTGTAGATCTCGCGGCCGGTCATGACATAGACCGATTCCATGATGACCAGGATGAACGACAGGCCGAGCGTCAACGGTACGAACAGAAAGTGATACATCGCCGTCAGCGCGAACTGCAGGCGTGAAAGGTCTACGACCGACTCTTCGATCATTGCAAAATCTCCTCGGGAATACGGGTTGCGGGCAGCGCCGTGCCCGCCACATGCGCACCGACCTGCGCCGCGCCGACATGCTGATCGTCAGGCAAGTCGAAGAACGCCCACCACAGGCCGAAGATCAGCGCGATCTTCACCACCAGCACCAGCGCGATCTCACGCATCAGCGGGTGTTGCCACCAGACAGTGTCCGGTGCGGTGTCGTGTGTGGGCTCGGTGCGCATGCGTGGTCTCAGTTGCCGGCGGCTTCAGACGTGACCAGCGGGATATCCAACGGCTGGATGATGCTCACCGCGCCACGCAGCTCGCCGAGCTTGTAGCCGGTCGCCAAGTCATTCGGATAGGCACTGGCGAGCTTGGCCTTGACGCCGGCCGGGATCTGTTCGGCGCTGCCGTGACAACTCAGGCAAGCCTCCTGCGTCGGAATTGCCTTCATGAAGCGGTAGTGCTGGGTACCACCGAATTCGACGACTTCGCCGTAGGCCATGTCCGGATATTTTTCACCCTTGGCGGCACGCGCCTCGAAGTCAGTCAGGACCTTGCGTTCCCAATTGTCAGGCATGCCCAGCATGGGATTGCGTACACGTGTGCCAACACGGGTCACACGCCAGCCATTAGCGCGTGAGAGTTCGCCGGCGATCTGCGGGGCGAGATCGCGGCACACCAGAATGGCCTGTTCCGGGCCGCCCTTCTGCATTTCGGCTTTGAGCGCGCCACCAAGTTTCTGGACGAAGGC
>JBGSOE010000120.1:0-11275 GCA_041739295.1 Thiohalobacterales bacterium
GAACGTGTAGTGCGGCCGCGCCACACCGAAGCGGCGTTCTTCTGGAACCAGGATCGCAAACAGAAACTGGAAGACCGCATCGAACGACTCGGCACAATGGTGTTCCAAACCAAACTTGGTACCCTGCTCGATAAACAACAACGTGTAGCCAAACTCGCCAAGCATATTGCAACTTTGTTGGGCACACAGCCGCAACTTGCCGAGCGTGCAGCCATGCTCGCGAAATGCGACCTGCTCGCTCAAATGGTATTCGAGTTTCCTGAGTTGCAAGGTGTCATGGGGCGTTATTACGCACTGCATGATGGCGAACCAACCGAGGTTGCGCAGGCGCTGGATGAACAGTACTGGCCTCGCTTCGCCGGTGACCGGTTGCCTGATTCCAGCACCGGACAGGTGTTGGCGATGGCCGACCGTCTTGATACCCTGGTCGGCATCTTCGCCATCGGCCAGTTACCGAGCGGTGACAAAGATCCGTTTGCGTTGCGTCGCGCCGCACTCAGTGTGCTGCGCATCCTGATCGAATGCGGTATCAATCTCGATCTTATCGAACTGCTCAGTACTGCCGCGCAGAATTTCGATCCCAAACTAAAGGCCACTACCGCCATTGATGGCGTGTTCGATTTCATGATGGAACGCCTGCGCGCCTATTACGCCGATGCCGGAATCACACCGGATGTGTTTGATGCGGTACGTGCACAACGGCCGACGCGGCCGCTGGATTTCCATGCCCGCTTGCATGCCGTCACCGAATTCCGAGATCTCACTGAGGCCAGCAGCCTGGCTGCGGCCAACAAGCGTATCGGCAATATCTTGCGTAAAACCGAAGAGGCTATTCCCACGACAATCAACGCCAATCTGTTAGTCGATGCGGCGGAACTGGCTCTCGCCAAGGCGCTTGATAATTTGCGCGACAGCGTCGGTGCTCAATTCGATCGGGGCGATTACACGGAAGGCCTTAAGTCGCTCGCAGCGTTGCGCGAACCTGTGGATCAGTTCTTCGATAATGTCATGGTCATGGCCGAGGATGCGACGCTACGCGCCAACCGACTCGCGCTGCTACAGCAGTTACAGGCGCTTTTCCTGCGGGTCGCTGATCTGTCCCGCTTACAAAATTGACCGGAGTCTTATGTCATGAGCGATACCGATTCATACAACGCCATGCTAAGGGCTGTGCAGGCGTTTCATGACAAGCACGACTTCAAAAACACCGGCGGCGAGGAACTCACCTACCGCGTCGCGCTAATGGCCGAGGAATTGGGCGAGATCTCCTCCTGCGTCACAAAAGGCAAGAGCCGTGAGCTACTCGCCGAGGAATGTGCCGATCTTTTCATCCTGCTGCTTGGCACCGCGATTGCTCAGGATTTTGATCTGAAACAGGCTGTCTGGGATAAGCTGGACAAGCTCATGCAGCGCGAGTCGCGTATGGTCAACGGCCGCATCCGGGTTTCAGAATTCCGCGACATGGATTAACGGCCTCAGGCATAACAAAACTATGCGACTCATCATCCTCGACCGCGACGGCGTCATCAATGAAGATTCCGACGCCTATATCAAATCTCCGGAGGAATGGATTCCCATTCCCGGCAGCCTGGAAGCTATTGCGCGTTTGAACCGTGCCGATTACCGAGTCGTCGTAGCGACCAACCAGTCGGGACTTGCGCGCGGTCTGTTTGATTTAGATACCCTCACCCGCATACACGAAAAAATGCACCGCGCACTTGCCGACGTCGGCGGCAGTATCGATGCCATCTTCTTCTGTCCACACGGGCCGGAAGATAAGTGTGCATGCCGCAAACCCAACGCAGGATTATTTCATGATATCGCACGACGCATGGGCGTATCGTTGCAGGACGTACCTGCAATTGGAGATTCGTTACGCGACCTGCAGGCCGCGGAAAGTGTAGGTGCACAACCCATTTTGGTCCTTACTGGTAAAGGCGCTCACACGCTAATGCATCTTGACTCTGAATCATGCATACCGGTGTACGTAGATCTTGCCGCTACCATCGATATTTTACTGGCCTCTGAAGATCTCAACTGATGAAGTCTGCATCGCACTTTGAGCTGACGCTGCGCTCAGCCCTGTTCTCGGTGGTGTTTGTCTCTAGCATACCGGTGTTTGCCCTGCTCACAATGCTGTGTTTCCCTTTCCCCTTTCCGGTTCGCTACGCAGTGGCAACACGTTGGGCGCACCTCAATCTCTGGTGGCTTAAACATACATGCAAGTTACGTTACCGTGTCAAAGGTGCCGAACACATTCCACACGAGTCCTCGATTATTTTCAGTAAACATCAGTCGGTCTGGGAAACACTCGCGCTGCAAGAAATTTTCCCCCCGCAGGTCTGGGTTATGAAACGCGAGTTGCTCTGGGTTCCGTTCTTCGGTTGGGTTCTGGCTCTGCTGGGCTCCATCGCAATAGATCGAAAAGCTGGCCGCAAGGCGATTCAGCAACTTGTTACTCAAGGGCGTGAGCGACTTAACGATGGACGTTGGGTGGTGGTGTTTCCGGAAGGCACGCGCGTAGCACCGGGGCAAAAAGGACGTTATCGGATAGGTGGTGCGGTACTTGCCGAGCAGACTGGACATCCTATCGTGCCGGTTGCGCACAATGCCGGTGAGTTCTGGACGCGCCGTGGCTTCATAAAACGGCCGGGTGAAATTCAAGTCATGATCGGTCCGGTCATCGCCACTCAGGGTCGTGCCGCGGCAGATATACTCAAGGACGCGGAGAACTGGATCGAAGGCGCTATGCTGCGGATTGCGCAATCACAGGATCACAGCGGTTAACGCGATCACATTCTCATGTCATCCCGTGGGATATTTTTAGGGACAACTTGACCTGACAGATACATCAAAGAAGACCGTGACTGTCAGATCAAAACTGAATAACCTACCGTGAATGAAGGCTATAAACCTCAAACGTCCAGATTCGCAACGGCTAGCGCATTTGACTCGATGAAGTCGCGGCGCGGTTCAACTTGATCACCCATCAGTGTCGTGAAGATTTGATCGGCCGCAACCGCATCTTCGATGCGCACTTGCAATAAACGGCGCGACTCTGCATTCAAAGTGGTTTCCCATAACTGTTCGGGATTCATCTCACCCAGGCCTTTATAACGCTGGATATGCTGGCCACGTCGCGCCTGTTCCAGCAGCCATTCAATCGCCTGCTTGAAGCTGCTGACGTCTTGTTTTCGCTCGCCACGCATAATGTATGCGCCGGTGCCGAGCAGACCATCCATTTCGCGACCAAACTCCGCCATACGTTGATACTCGCCTGACGAAAAAAATTCGCTGGTCAAGCGTTGCTCCAGCGCAATGATGCCGTGCGTTCGCTTGATGATGTTGGCGACGAAACCTTCTTGTTCCGCCTGCACTGCCACCAGAATTTCGAATTTCTGCCCTGGCGGGAGTGCGGCATTGGCACGCTGTTCGACCTCGGACATCCAATCCACCACACGACTGGCATCACGCAGTGCAGCAGCATCCAGAGGCAACATGTAGACCAGCTTTTCCAAGAGGATGGGATCATAACGTCGGGCCAGACGCTTGATAGTGCTCGTCACCGCCATGTATTGCTCGGCCAGCCGCTCCAGGGCAGTCCCGGTAATCGGCGGAGCCTCAGCGTTGACATGTAGCCGCGCATCCTCCAAAGCGTTGCTAAGGAGGTACGCGTTTAGGGCGTTATCGTCCTTAACATATTGTTCTTGCTTACCTTTTTTTATCTTATACAGTGGCGGCTGGGCAATATAGATATACCCGCGCTCGATCAGCTCTGGCATCTGCCGGTAAAAGAAGGTCAGCAGCAGGGTTCGGATATGTGAGCCATCCACGTCCGCATCGGTCATGATAATGATGCGGTGATAGCGCAGTTTGTCTGGGTTGAATTCTTCGCGACCGATGCCACAGCCCAGCGCGGTGATCAGTGTACCCACCTCAGCCGAAGATAACATCTTGTCAAATCTAGCTTTTTCGACATTCAGGATCTTTCCCTTCAGTGGCAAAATGGCTTGCGTTCGGCGGTCACGGCCCTGCTTAGCGGAACCACCGGCGGAATCACCCTCGACCAGGAATAATTCTGACAAAGCCGGGTCGCGTTCCTGGCAATCTGCGAGCTTACCCGGCAAACCGGCGATATCCAGTGCGCCTTTGCGGCGAGTCATCTCGCGGGCCTTTCGCGCCGCTTCGCGGGCACGGGCGGCGTCCACAATCTTGGCCGTGATGGCTTTGGCTTCACCAGGATTTTCCAACAAAAAGGCCTGGAGCTTCTCCGCCACCGTAGATTCGACCGTGGCCTTTACTTCTGACGACACCAGTTTGTCTTTCGTCTGGGAGGAAAATTTCGGGTCCGGCACTTTCACCGACAACACTGCCATTAACCCCTCTCGGGCGTCATCACCGGTCGGCATCACTTTGGCCTTCTTGGTGATGCCCTCATTTTCCATGTACTGATTCAGGGTACGCGTCAGTGCTGCGCGGAAACCGGCCAGGTGGGTACCACCGTCCCGTTGCGGTATGTTATTGGTAAAGCAGTAAATATTTTCCTGGTAGGAGTCGTTCCACTGGAATGCGACCTCGACACCAATGTCATCTCGATCAGTATTGAAGTAAAACACCGTCGGGTGCAATGGGGTCTTGTTGCGGTTCAGATGCTCGACGAAGGCACGGATGCCGCCCTGATATTCAAACAGATCAGTCTTTTCGGTACGTTCATCCTTCAGACTGATGCGGACCCCGGAATTAAGGAACGACAGCTCACGCAGTCGTTTTGCCAGCAGCTCGTAGTGGAATTCAATATTAGTGAAGATCGTGCTGCTGGGCTTGAAGCGAATCTCTGTCCCGGTAACATCCGTGGTGCCAATCGCCGCCAGCGGTGCCTGCGGTTCGCCGAGTCGATATTCCTGGGACCACACCTTGCCTTCACGACGGATGGTCAGTTTTAGATATTCGGATAGTGCATTCACGACCGAAACACCTACACCGTGCAGGCCACCGGATACCTTGTAAGAGTTGTCGTCGAATTTTCCGCCCGCATGCAGAACGGTGAGAATCACCTCAGCGGCAGACACGCCTTCTTCGGGGTGGATATCCACGGGTATACCGCGGCCGTCATCGGTCACGGTGACGGATTCGTCGCTGTGGATAGTAACCGTGATGGTTTTACTGTACCCGGCAAGCGCCTCATCGATGGAGTTATCCACAACCTCAAACACCATGTGGTGGAGGCCGGTACCATCATCGGTGTCGCCGATGTACATCCCGGGACGCTTTCGTACCGCATCCAGGCCGCGTAAAACTTTGATATTGGAAGAATCGTATGTGGGCTTGTCGCTCATCTATCTTTCCCTCGGCACCGAGCCGGCTCAGTATATCACTTCCTCAATCTGGCCGTGTTCCACGTGAAACTGCCGGTGATCGGGCCAGATTGAGGTGTCAATGTCGGCCCCATCGATGGCCGTGAGGAATATCTGGGCCTGCAATTCGTGCAGCTGAGCCAAGACTCGACTGCGGTGATCGCTATCCAACTCTGAGGCAAGGTCGTCGATCAAAAACAGGCAGGCTCGTCCCTGCTCCAACCGAAAGACTCTGGCCTGTGCGAGCATTAAAGCTACGACAATCTGCTTTTGTTGGCCGCGGGAAACCCTTTCTTGGGCAGGGAGGCCTTCAAGCGTCGGTAACAGGTCAGCCCGATGGGGGCCTGCTCGGGTGAAACCCTGGCGCCTATCACCTTCCAATGATTCGCTCAGCACATCGCTATAACTCAGTTTTTGTGACCAGCCAGGGCGGTAATCCCAATTAAGGCCATCAATATCGACCAACTCTCCGAGGTAGCTCGTCAGAATAGGAATGAGCTCTTCGATATAGCGCCGCCGCTGAACATCCAGCATCTCTGTCGTTGTAACCAGCTCTGGGTCCCAAAGGCGAATCTCCTGGGCTGAAGCCCCAGCACGTAGGGCCGCATTGCGCTGGCGCAGGGCTCGGCTATAACGCTGCCATGCTGGAAAGAAGGCGGGTTCCACGTGAAACACACCCCAATCCAGGAACCGGCGACGATGACTGGGGCCACCTTCTAATAATTGGTGACTGTCTGGATTTAAAAGTTGAAAAGGGAAATGGACGACCAATTCTGATATTTGACGGATCGGCCTTCCCGCCAAGTGAACACGGGCGCTGGATTTATCACGCTCAATACCAATAGGGATTTCTGAACCGTAACGATCTTTCAGTCTGCCAGTGACTAGCAGAGATTCTGCGCCATCTCGGATCAAATTTGCGGTATGGGTTGTACGAAAGGATTGGGCTCGGCCCAAAAAAAACAAGGCCTCGAGAACGCTGGTCTTGCCAGCCCCGTTACTGCCTGTAATCAGATTGAGGTGCGGAGAAAATTCCAGCTCGCTACCCGCGATATTGCGAAAATCGCGGACAGCGAGACTGATCAAACCCATTAAATATTAACCGCCAAAATCTTAAAGGCGCATGGGCATGACGACATATTTACAATGTCCTCGGCCACCATCTTCGATGAGACAACTGCTGTTGGCATCGGATAACAAAATACGCACATCATCGCCTGGTAGTGCCCCGAGGGCGTCCAGCAGATATGTCACATTGAAACCAATCTCCAAAGTATCGCCGCCATATTGGATCTCGAGTTCTTCTTCCGCCTCTTCCTGCTCTGGGTTATGCGCTTGAATTTTAAGTACATTTACATCTAAGCTCAGACGGATACCGCGATATTTCTCATTCGACAGAATCGAGGTTCTAGCCAAGGCCTGGCGCAGATAGCTTCGATCGGTCTGGATCTGCTTATCACCACCTTTGGGCATGACACGGTTGTAATCCGGGAAACGGCCATCGATCAATTTGGAGGTAAAACGGATATTGGGCGTACTGACGCGGATGTGGTTACTGCCAAGCTGAATCTCAACATCTGTCTCATCTGCCTCAAGCAGGCGTAGTAATTCTTGTACGCCCTTACGCGGAACGATCACCTGTTGGCTGTCATTCACACCGGTTTTGGCAGACATTTCGCACATCGCGAGACGGTGTCCGTCTGTGGCCACACTGCGAATGCCTTTCTTATCCAATTCCAACATCAAGCCGTTTAGGTAATAACGCACATCCTGTTGAGCCATAGAAAAATGTGTGCGCTCGATAAGCTCTTTGAGATCTCGCTGCGGGAATTTAAACGCCCGCACGCTTTTGAGTTCTTCAATAACAGGAAAATCAGAGGCCGGCAAAGTTGCCAAAGTGAAGCGGCTTTTCCCTGAGCGCAATGTTGCGCGTTCCTGATCGACCAGAACTTCTAACCAAGCCTCATCAGGCAAGGTGCGACAAATATCCAACAATTTTCGCGCTGGCAATGTCGTCTCACCACCCTCGGAAACCTCCAGACCAACCTGAGCAACCAGCTCTACTTCAAGATCCGTAGCGGTTAACGTCAGACCTTTTTCACTCGTCTGGACCAGGATATTTCCCAGTACAGGAAGGGTCTGACGACGTTCGACAACACCAATGATCTGTTGGAGGGGTTTGAGGAAGGCTTCCCGCTGGATCTTGAATTTCATGGAGCGTCCTATCTGGTTTTAATCTTTATTAATTACTTAATAACTCTTAGTTGTTATTACTATTAGCAACCTACAAATCTGTGGGTATGTGAATTTTATATTTATAAATCATCAAGTTATACTCACTCAAACTCTTAGGGTAAGTCTCCGTACGACTGTTTATATCCTGTGGATAGTTTGGGATAACTTAGGGGTCCAATAAGTGTCCACAAGATACCCACATCATGTCGTTAGGGTTCTCAACAGGTTGTAATAGTCCTCTTTGATACGTATTTCTGTCTCGCGTAATTCCGCAATTTTACGACAAGCATGCAGCACAGTGGTGTGGTCCCGCCCACCAAAAGAATCACCGATCTCCGGCAAGCTATGGCTGGTCAGCTCCTTTGCCAAGGCCATGGCGACTTGGCGTGGCCGCGCAATAGAGCGGCTACGGCGTGCGGATAACAGGTCTGCGATGCGTATCTTATAGTACTCGGCGACAGTCTTCTGGATATTCTCTATAGAAACCAATTTGTCTTGCAAGGCCAATAAATCACGCAGCGCTTCTTTGGCAAATTCCAGCGTAATCGGCCGTCCGGTAAAACGCGAACTGGCTACCACGCGGCGTAATGCGCCCTCTAATTCGCGAATGTTTGATTGAATACGTTTGGCAATGAAGAAAGCTACTTCGTTAGGCATGTCAACCTGAGCTTGGGCCGCCTTCGACATCAGAATGGCAACACGCGTCTCCAGCTCTGGCGGCTCTATACAAACCGTCAACCCCCATCCGAAGCGTGATTTCAGTCGTTCTTCCAGACCAGCAACTTCCTTCGGGTAACGATCACAGGTAAGAATTACCTGCTGTTGGCCTTCCAAAAGCGCATTAAATGTGTGAAAAAACTCCTCCTGAGAGCGCTCTTTACCCGCAAAAAACTGGATATCATCGATGAGCAGGGCGTCAACGGAACGGTAATAGCGCTTGAATTCGTTGATAGCATTGTGTTGCAGCGCCTTGACCATGTCAGCGACAAACCGCTCTGAGTGCAGATAGACAACCCGTGCATCGGGTTTGCTGGCGAGGATAAGATTTCCAACCGCATGCATTAAATGGGTTTTACCAAGTCCTACGCCGCCGTATATGAATAACGGATTGTAGGCCTTACCCGGATTTTCACCCACCTGCATAGACGCAGCACGCGCCAGCTGGTTGGATTTACCCTCAACAAAATTCTCGAAAATGTGATTCGTATTGAGCGAAGGATTAGTCGCGGCCGTGCGACGCGCAGCTGGCCGGTCGGTTTCGCGTGAAAAGCGGGTTTCCGCCTCGGCTTGTTTCGGTGGTGGGGCGGCACGCCGAGTGCCGACTTCCAAGGCAATCTGGGGCGCAGGCGCAGGCGCATATTCCAGCACCGCTTGATGAATTTGTTCAAAAAAATGCTCACGCACCCAATCCAGGACGAACCGGTTGGGCGCTAGCAGGCGCAGACAGTTGTCTTCTGCGACGGCGTGCAAGGGGCGAATCCAGGTGTTGAACTGTTGTTCCGGCAGCTCGGTTTCCAGACGATCCAGACACTTCTTCCACAATGGCGCGTCCAACGCTCCAAACCTCCAGAAGTCATGAATGGTGTACGGGGAAGGCGGGAGTCTATACCCGATGCCAAGAGTTATCCACACCCTGGATAGTGAGGCGTTGGTTGACCCCGTTTGGGTCAGCCAGTACCATTGCGCGTTTTCCGCCATCCGCTGTCCGGGTGGATGTGCCATCAGACAAACGAGTTAGCGGTCATGAAAAGAACCTATCAGCCCAGCAATTTACATCGTGCGCGCACCCACGGTTTCCGTGCCCGTATGGCTACCAAGAACGGCCGCGCGGTCATCAAGGCGCGACGCGCTAAGGGACGCGCACGTCTAAGCGTCTAGTTTCCTCGTCTTGGAACGGGGCCCGGCTAGTTTTGTACGCGCGTTACGCCTGACCCGACCCGTCGAGTACCGGCAGGTATTTGCGAGCGCGACGCGCAATACCAGCCGCGCATTCACGGTCTTGGTAATACCTAATGGGTTGGAGCACCCCCGTCTGGGGCTGGCCGTTTCACGTAAGGCCGCTCCCCGCGCCGTGGCTCGGAACCGTATAAAACGGATAATCCGGGAAAGTTTTCGCTGCCATCAAAAGGAAATTGGTGGCTGGGACATTGTCATTCTGGCCCGCAACACAGCAGCAACGAGCACAGCTCATGTGCTGCGAACTGAATTAGAACAGCACTGGAACCGATTCAAGCGACGCCCATGCGTACCGTCCTCATCCTGATGATCCGCGCATACCAGTATGTTTTCAGCCCCTGGGTCGGCCAGCATTGCCGTTTCTACCCCAGTTGTTCTTCTTATGCTGTGACCGCTCTCGAGCGTTTTGGCAGTTGGCGTGGCTTAATACTAGCCATACGCCGACTTGGCCGTTGTCACCCTTGGCACCCAGGTGGTGTCGATCCCGTGCCCGATAAACAACCGCACTGTAGACATCATGGATAATCAACGCCTATTTCTTTTTATTGCCCTGTCATTTATCGCCCTGATGTTGTGGGAGAACTGGCAACGCGACTACCACACGCCTGCGCCAGCACCGACACCCACCGAGGCTGTTGCACCTACAACTGCGCCCGCGCAGGATTTGCCGATTGCAACGCCCAGTCAGCCCGCCCGTACAGCCGAGTCAGAGACCTCTCTGATTAGTGACGAACGCATCCATGTCATCACCGATGTGCTCGATGTCGAAATCAATACTCGTGGTGGTGACCTGCGACAGGCAGACTTGCTGGCATATCCCAAAGATTCAACTGCACCCGATGTACCGGTGCGCCTACTCGATGATCAAATGCCGGACCTGTTTATTATTCAATCGGGCTTGCGGACCCAGTCCGGAACCGAACCGACGCATCATGTCGTGTTTACGGCCGCGCAGACCGAATACAAATTGCAGCCGGGTGAGCAGGCGCTTGTGGTTCCGATGGTTTGGCGCAGTCCTGAAGGCGTGACCGTCACCAAAACCTACCGCTTCAAGGCGGGATCCTATGTGGTTGAATTGGATCAGCAGGTAACGAACCAGTCCGGCACGGACTGGAAGGGTCATCAATATCGTCAACTGCAGCGCGCCGAAGGTTCCACCGATGGCAGCAGTAAGTTTGTGCATACCTATCTAGGCGGTGTGATCTACAGTCCGGAAGAGAAATACGAGAAGATCGATTTTAGTTCGATGGGCAAGGCCGATCTTTCGCGTGACATTACCAATGGCTGGGCGGCCATGATCCAGCATTATTTCCTGGGTGCGCTGATCCCGAACAGCGGGGAAGCCAACCACTATTACAGTCGCGCTTTAGATGGTAATCGCTACGTGCTGGGTTTAGTTGGACCAACGATGACGGTGTCATCTGGGGCCACGCAGAATTTTGCTAGTCGTATCTTTATCGGCCCCAAACTGCAGGATGAACTTGGCGCAGTCGCACCCGGGCTGGAGCTGACCGTTGACTACGGTATGCTGACAATTATCGCCAAACCGATATTCTGGTTGGTTGAGAAGATCCATGATTTCGTCGGTAATTGGGGCTGGTCGATCATTCTGCTGACGCTGATAATCAAGCTGGCGTTCTACAAGCTATCGGAAACCAGTTATCGCTCGATGGCGCAGATGCGCAAGATGGCACCGCGCCTGGCGGCACTGAAGGAGCGTTATGGTGACG
>JBGSOE010000176.1:0-3420 GCA_041739295.1 Thiohalobacterales bacterium
GAGCCGGGGAAGTGCCCGCCGCAGCGGATGAGCGTGACCTGCTCGTTCAGCCGCAGAGAGTCGCCCTGCCAGTACTGCACGGCCGGGTCGGGGTGCATCACCCACGGCTCGTTGAAATGGTGCAGGTGGATCGGCACGTCGCCGAATGCCCGGCTCCACTCGATCATGCTGGTGTAGAAATGGGGGTGCGAGATGGCGATCGCGCTCAGGCCGCCCAGCGCCTGCACCACCTCGATCGTCGCCGCGTCAAGGAATGGGATGCAGTCCCACAGCACGTTCCCCTCCGGTGTCTGAATCACGTACGCCTGCTGGCCGATGGAGAAGCCCGGCTCGGTGCGGATGCTGGTCAGCCCCGGCTCCAGCTCGGCGATCGTGTTGCGGCGGTCCTTGGCCAGCTCCTCCAGCGTCGTCCACTGCTGCCCGGACGGGTTGATGTACTGCCTCTCGTCCTCGCAGATCGGGCAGTGCGCCGGCGGGGCTTCACTCTCCGGGTACTGGGTGCCGCACGTCACGCAGATATACTTGGCCATGGGTCTATCCCTCTCAACGCCAGGTCGACTCTTCTGGCGCTGTTTTACCGCCGGGAGATCGTTCCGGCATCCCGCAAAAGGCCGATCTTTGGCCTGTCCATGGGGACAGGGGGAACACAAATAGTGATGCTGTTGGCGAACTCCATTCGCTCCTCAACGACTACAGTTATGTGGGCGGCAATCCGGTCAACGGTGCTGTTGGCGAACTCATTTTCCACAACCGATACAGCTACGCCAACGCAAATCCGGTCAACCTTGTAGACCCAGGCGGTATGCAAGCTGTGCCAAACACACAGAGTTTTTGCCCGCATGGTTATGTTAATGTCAGTGGAAATTGTGCTTCAATAGCTGTACGAGAACCGATATGCTCGGCAAGCAATCTTCTTCAGGCACGGGCTGCCGCCGACCCAACAAGATCAGCAGGCGATACTTCGTTGGATTTATGGCTGACTCAAATCAAGGCACGATGTTTACTTGAAACTGGCGATAGTTCACTTGAGAAGCTTACGAAGCTGTCCGATTTTGTTGCGCAGGCATATTCTAACGATCCGAAGGGCTACATAGACTTAATGTCCCAGATTGTAATCGGCACATACGCAGGTGCTGGTGCGGCTGTGAGAAGTCTACTTGCTGGAGGATGTGCTGGATGGGGACGAGAAACCAGGGATTGTTCCGAAAGTGATCTATCTCTTGATTCTACCGGTTTTCATAGTGACTTCGATGATGGACGCAATCAAGTTTATCACTTTTGGGGTGGAATTGCCTCCGTTGGTGTCATGCAGAATACCGTTGACGCATTGTATACGCTTCCTCTGAATTTTGTTGGCTTTCAGATAGGTCATGAGTGGATTCAGGGCATATTGTGCAATGCGGGCGTGCCATCGCCGATTGGCGACTCGGGGGCCAGTTGGCCTGACTATGCATTGACTAACGTCGCTTTTCATATGGGCACCAGATTCGCTTTAGGTGATATAACGCCCACCGAGGTCGGAACATGGATACGTAATATTGTGGGTATAAATGGGCCGGGGCGTTTCGGCGAATTTGAAGGTTTACGTGACTTAATTCCTCTACCGGGCGGTTTTGCTGCAACCTGTGGTTGCTAATCTCGTAGTGGCAATTGAGCAATTGTTTGTATTGTAGTGATAAAACCTAGAGGTGATACTCATGCCTCCAGGTTATGTCCATCCAGGAGAATTGATGTGCATCATGCGGAAAATCAATCCCCCAAAACCCAAAAAGATCGCCCTGGCATGCAGCCTAGTAGCATTGGCTGTTCTAGTACCAATCTGTGGTTTTACTATTTATCTCTTTAGCTTTCTTTCAGAACGCCAGGACCGATGGGAAGTGAACTGCGCGACCTTGGCTGCTGAACCTATTGCAGAGACGGTTATTAATGACTTGTGCGAGAGGAATTTAATCCCGACTTCACTGGGTGAATGTGGCCGGGACACATTTCAAATTCAGGATATGATGCCCATAGTGACAAGTAATGTTTTCGAGAATGTGAGCACGTATAGCGAGGTTACAAGTATCTTTGGCAATTATGAGCGAGAGTGTAAGCCAAATCAGATGGATTTTATGTGTACATATCGTATCAGTCGTTGGCCGAACATTTATATCTCTTACAATTCAGAAACAGAACTTGTAACTCGCGTTAAGACCGTATCATGTACCGGTGGAAGTTAGCTTCCAAGTCATTGTAGAAAGATAACCAGCTTATGTCCCTGCAAACTCGCCCGATTCCACCCATTCCTGACCTGACCGCCCAGGTTGCCCGTGCCGCCTTCCGCACGGGCAATGTCTATATTCAGATGCGTGGTGCTACATCTCCGCGCCGCTGCTGTTCGACAGCCAGCGTGATTATGGTGTGAGCCTGTTCGGTCCGGTATGGGAAAAACACACCTGGCAGCAGGCATCCGGCTACGAGATTGACGCTTTCATCATTGAATGGGAAAACCGCACCGTCACCTGTCCTCAAGGACACACCAGCGCGCCTTGGACGATGCGCGACCACCGCCACAACCACGAACTCACTCCCGTGAAGTTTAAGCGGGCGGAATGTGAACCTTGCCCGGCACATGATCTATGCAGCAAACATAACCGCCGTACCCTGTCGTTCCACGAGCAGCCCGTGTTTGAGGCGGTGCAGCAGCGTAAACAGGAGCAGCACACCGGAGCATGGCGCAGGCAGTATGGGAAACGAACAGGTATTGAAGGGACAATCTCGCAATGCGTGTTTGCGCTAGTGCCCTGATTTGGTGAAGGTGAGAGGTGTTTCCGCATTAATCTGCGTGTGAAGCACCGTTGCAACCCTCACTCTCACTGATTTGGTGTACTAGACATGCGTCGCTCGCGCTACCGAGGCAGAGACAAAACCCATCTGCAATTTGTGCTAACCGCCGCAGCAATGAACCTGACCCGTGTCGTGAACTGGCTCAATGGAGTCCCCCGCGCTCAGACTCGTGTCACCCGTTTTGGGAAGCTTGCCGCGTAAGAGGGTTCTCAAACAGCATCAATAGTGGGATTTCAGGGGGTAAGGGTCTATCCTCACACCCGCGCGAACACGTACGCCCGCCGCGTCGCGACCTCCCCCTCGGGGTACGGATCGCGCTCGATGGCCTCTTCGACGGTGAACCCTGCCTCGATCAGCCGCCCCTTGATCGGCTCGCGCTCGTAGAAGATGAAATCGAGCGAGACGGCCTCGCCCCACCACTCGTCGAGGTGGCGCACTTCCGTACCCAGATGGAAGGTCACCAGCGCGACGCCGCCAGGCCTGAGAACCCGCCTGAACGCCGCAAACGTCAGCGCCAGATCGCTTTCGGGGATGTGGATGATCGAGTAGAAGGCGGCGATCCCGCCATACGCGCCGTCGGGGATGCCGTCGAGC
>JBGSOE010000389.1:0-14308 GCA_041739295.1 Thiohalobacterales bacterium
CCCGTACCTGCAGCACCACAAGAGTCACCCTCCCCCCAACTCGTCGAACCAGAGAATGCGGCACTCTCTCTCACTTCATCGCCGACCAACGCCTTAGATTCTTCAGCGAACAAATCCGTATCGAAGCAAGACTTTTCTCCTGAATCAGTTGGCTTGAAAACTGATCAATCTGTATCAACGTCTGAGACCAGACTGATGCAGCCCGTATCCGGAGGCAATGAATCGTCCCGGATGATCGAGCCGCCAAGCAGAGCCTGGAAATCCCTATGGATTGCCCTATTTGTAACCATAATCGTAACTGGCGCTGCAGGGGGCTATTACTTCTATTCACAATCATCTGCTTCGCCAAAAACAGATGCCATTCAGGCGGCACGGTCTGCCGAGTCCCCTGCACTTGATGGGGCTTTTGCACCCGAATCTGGGACGTCTGCATTGCAAGAACAAACGGCTAATGATGGAGTTCCGCCAGGAAACAACATCGAAGATCCAGCTGCGATCAAAGCAAAACAGATAATGGCGAGAGGAGAGAGCGTTTATCTTTCAAACTGTTCGGCTTGTCACCAAGTCAACGGAAGAGGCTTGCCGGGCGTGTTCCCTGCCATAGACGGGTCAAAGATCGCGACGGGTGATGTCGACAAACATATTCTTGTTGTCATGAGCGGAAGGCCAGGGACTGCCATGGCAGGTTTTGGCGATCACTTGTCTGATGCCGAAATTGCTGCCGTGGTGACATATCAGCGTAACGCTTGGAGCAACAAGGATAGCGGAGCCATCCTTGACGCAGACGACATCAAGCAATTTCGCTCGATCAACAAGTCGCCGGTCAGTTTAATGCCGCCTGCTTCGGCCAAGCGCGCCCCCGAACAGCCGAAGGGGGCGCGTGAATTATTAATTGGGTACTGGCAAATGACCGGTGGCATTACTGAATTCCGGTCTGATGGATCGACCCAAGGATACAGGAATGACGGCAGCCGACTGAATTCCGGTTGGTGGACGCTGGAGGGTGACTCGCTGACGATAGGATGGGTGCGGAATGGGAGAAGGCAAGAAGTTGGTTGCACTGTGCTTAGCGTTAACGAGAAGGAATGGCGATGCCAGAACGAGAGAAACGTCCAGCTGGCAACCAGACTGGCGCCAGAAGACCTGCCACAGCGCCAAGTGGAACCACAAGCACAGCCTGTTCAGCAAGATAAAACCAGACAGGGCGGTAATGTGATTCAGCAATTAATTAATAGGGAACTGGAAAAGCTGAAGCAG
Source organism: Thiohalobacterales bacterium (assembly GCA_041739295.1). Taxonomy (GTDB): domain Bacteria; phylum Pseudomonadota; class Gammaproteobacteria; order Thiohalobacterales; family Thiohalobacteraceae; genus JAHJQQ01. The sequence goes on from JBGSOE010000389.1 coordinate 1,258, forward strand.
TGTGAGGGGAAATGGGGTACGACGCCTGAATGCCCGGCTAGCAGTTGGGACGAAGAATGAAATCGGCATGAAATTTTGAGGCAAGCAGTTTCTGTGTGCCAATCGTTGGCAAATAACCTGAGGGGAGTAAACATGTTTTGTTCAAATTGCGGGGAAAATATTCCGGATGGCAGCCTGAAATGCCCGAAGTGCGGCCACCCGACGGGCATTGGGGGGACCATCCAGCAGGAGTTCGAGGGCGGGGCCATCAGGGGTTTCCTCCTGATGATCCTATATTTCTTCACCATGCCGCTCAAGACCTTGCGGCTCACCAAAACAAGCTTGCAGGCAGTGGGCGCCAAGGGTGCGCTCGATGTGGGGCACACCAGCGTTCCTCATCTGACATGGCTCGTTGTTGCGAGCAACCTGGTGGCAAGCATCGTCATCATAGGTTTTGTTCTTTATGGAGTCAGCAAGGGAATAATGTCTCTGGGAGACTTCAAGTACTCCGCCAAAGATGCTCTCCTTGGTCTGATTGGGTATCCCTTGGGGGGACTGTTAGGCGCGGCCATTGCCGATTGGGTAATCATGATCTGCATTGAGTTGCTGTCCCTGATGGTGAACATCTCTAACGATGTTCGTAAGATCATCGAGCATAAAAGCAAGCAAATGTGATGATCAAACACATTCCACGGCGTCATTCGCTGAAACCATTTCATCTGTTACTGCTCTTGTTTGCGCTTCCCTTTTTTGTCGTTGGTTGTGGGCAACAGGGGACCAGCCACCATTCTCTGGCCCCCGACCTGGGTTTGGGAAACGAAGTCGCGGTGAACCGGATGCCGGGTGCTGGAAAAATTGTCATGCCGCTTGCCGAAATGCGAGAGAACAGCACGTCAATTTCCGCGCAGGAATCAGGGTTTGCCTTTCCAGACTGGTTTGGTGGGAGCCAAACCTCGTCCACTGCCAGCCCGGGCCTGGGGGGTGCTGGTATCAAGCAGTATTTAGATAGCCTTTTCGATCGCGTATTTTTGCCCGACGGGGTGAAGTACACCCTGACCGGTCTTGGAACGCTGGGCGGAGAGGAGGTCAATGTCGTAGCCACAGCCGTTTCGGCTGATGGCGCAGTGGTGGCGGGATGGAGTCATCGCAGTGACGGCTCCAGGCGCGCCTTTCGCTGGAAGGATGGTGTCATGACCGACCTCGGCACGCTGGGCGGGAAGGTGAGCCAGGCCACAGCCGTTTCTGCTGATGGTGCAGTGTTGGTGGGAGCGGGGGATCACAGTGACGGCTCCTTTAGCGCCTTCCGTTGGAAGGATGGCGTCATGACCGACCTTGGCACGCTGGGCGGGGAGGAGGTCGATGTCGCAGCCGTTTCCGCTGATGGCGCAGTGGTGGTGGGTGGGAGTACTCACAGCGACGGCACCTGGAGCGCCTTTCGCTGGAAGGATGGTGTCATGACCGACCTCGGGAAGGATAGCAGTGCCAATGCTATTTCCGCTGACGGAGCGGTAGTGGTGGGTAATACTGACAACCAAGCCTTCCGCTGGAAGGATGGCGTCATGACCGACCTCGGCACGCTAGTCCGGTTTCAAAGCAGAGCCGTTGCCGTTTCCGCTGACGGCAAAGTGGTGGTGGGATGGAGTCATCACAGTGACGGCTCCATGCACGCCTTCCGCTGGTCGGATGGCGTCATGACCGACCTCGGCACGCTGGGCAGGGAGGAGAGCGTAGCCAATGCTGTTTCGGCTGATGGCGCAGTAGTGGTGGGATGGAGTAAACACAGTGACGGCTCCATGCGTGCCTTCCACTGGAAGGATGGCGTCATGACCAACCTCGGCACGCTGGGCGGGAAGGTGAGCGAAGCCACGGCCGTGTCGGCCGATGGTGCAGTGGTGGTGGGAGGGAGTAAGCACAGTGACGGTTCCATGCGTGCCTTCCTCTGGAAGGATGGCGCCATGACCGACCTCGGCACGCTGGGCGGGGAGGAAGCCGTTGCTCGTGCTGTTTCCGCTGACGGCAGCGTTGTGGTGGGTACCTCGAACAACCAAGCATTCATTGCAACGCCGCCCCGTGTGGCGGGATTGCCGATTTCGACTGCGCGAACGCTGTATTACGCGTTGCTCGCGGTCATTGCTCTCGGATTGCTCATCGCTTTCGCATTGGCTGTTCGCTATGCGGTGCGGGGGCGACACGCGCACCGGACAACCGCGGCTGGCACCGCGCAGATATTCTGCCGCCAATGTGGAAGCGCCCAACTACCGGGTGCCACCTTCTGCACCAGTTGTGGTGCCCGGTTGGTGAAGTGACACTGTGAACAATGCTCGAAAGACTACGCGCTTGCCGCGTACAGCTTTGTAAGAGCACCAGATTCACGATAACCATTTTTACTTGGAAGGAGAAAATGAAATGACAAACGGTATTTACAGGTTCTTATCGTATGCGCTTCTGATTTTTGTCTTCACGGGTTGCGGCATGCTCGATAGCGGCCCAGCATCCACGATCAAGACGTTTTTTAAAGAGATCGAGGCTGGCAAACTCACTGAGGCGGTTGATCGCGTTACAGGGCCTGGCGTACAGATGATGGGCAAGGACAAATTCAAGGCAGCCCTGGCGGAGCAAGCGGAGGAGATCAAGCAAAAGGGCGGTATCAAGTCAATCGAAATCAAATCTGAGGATATCACTGGTGAGACAGCCGTTGTCGAGGTGTTAATCACTTACGGCGACGGCAGCACCAAGACGAGCAAGGACAAGTTAGTGAAGGGCGAAAAAGGCTGGTTGATCTTCGCTGGTCTTTAAGAATGAGCGTATGCGCATTTCCCTCTGGGTGGTATTGGCATCGCTATTAGCTGGATGGCCAATCTTTAAGGGCGGGCTGTGGCCAGGCCAACCAGTGCATGCGAATAGTGTGGGCATCGATTGGGGAGCGCAGCTGCGTGACGGCGACATCATTTTCCGACGAGGCACAGACGCGGTTAGCGAGGTTGTGCTCGGGCTCGACCCGCTTACGGTCTACTCCCATGTTGGCATTGTCGTTTTTCGTGGAAGCGAGCCCATGGTGGTACATGCAGTGCCTGCGGAGTCGCCGGGTGAGGATGATGTGGTGAAACTGGAGCCCGCCAAGCGCTTTCTGGCGGCGAATCGTTCATCCGGCATGGCGGTCTACCGCCTGCTTGAGGTGTCTGACGATGTATCAGGATCAGCCGTCAAGATGGCAACTCGTGAGGCGCTTCGGTTGGCGCAGTCCAACATCCCTTTTGACAATGGCTTCGATCTCGATACACCAGAGCAACTTTACTGCACTGAGTTGGTTTGGCATGCCTACCGCAAGGCGGGAATTGATCTAGTACCCAACCCACCTCATAAGAGCCTCCTGCTCTGGTCCGGGCGTTATATTTCCCCCAGCATATTGCAGGCCAGCCCGCTTGTTGAGCGGGTGTGCTGCTGAACTCTTTGGTCAGAAATCAGAACTGCGACCGGATTTTTAGAAAAGTTGAAAATTATCTGCTGATGTCAGAAGGAACTTAAATGCTCTTATCTAAACCTGCTTTGTTTGGTCGCGCAATGCTCGCGCTATCGGTATCCGGGTTGATCGCCCATACCCGTGTGTATGCATCTGAGGGCGATTTCTATGCAAAAGGTACCGCCTACCGCGCCGCGACATACAAAGCGGGTGCGGGTGATCCGGATCACCCGAACTGGAACCCGTGGGGAAAAACAGATCCATTATGGGTTGTAGATATAAATGCTAATGCTGATGCTGATGCAGGTGACCTGAATCGTCCTGTTTATGCACCTGAAACTGGTTTCGTGAAGCAGGTTTCGTGGGCGACTAGTGGTAGTGATTGGGGTAATTCCATTGTCTGGAGTTCTGCAAACGGCCTGGAAGAATTTCATGTCGCGCATTTAAATCAGGTCATAAAAACGGGCCCTGTGAATGGTGGAGATCTTATTGCCAATGCGGGTAATACCGGGAAAATCAATTCGAAGGTATCTCCGGATTTTGGCGCTCATCTACACATTTCGCGGCTGCTAAACAAACAGCCAGCTCCAGTGATTCTCTCCGGTGTACAGTTGCTTCCGTCATATGAATATCCTGGAAACCCCTATACCTCTAAGGGCCAAGTTACAGCGAATGTGAGTGCGCCGAGCACATTGCCGGCCCCCTCCCTTAACTTCCCCTCTGATGCCCAGACAAGCGTCTCAACAACCCCAAGCTTTAGCTGGACTTCTGTCAGCGGAGCAAATAGATACTGGCTGATGGTGACGACCAATCCTGCCGATTTCCCGACAGATACAAAGGCTACGGGGTGTCCGGGTTGTGTCAGTACAGGGCTCAGCGGGAACACTGATTCGAACAGTTTCACAGCGGGCAGCATGTTTACCCACAACGGGACAAGCAGGATTCTCAATCCGGGGACTACCTATTATTGGAAAGTGCAGGCTTGGAACACAGACGGCGCTCAGGGGAATTATGCGATTGCGAGTAGTTTCACAACGGCAGGGCAAAATTCCATCACGTTGAATCAGGCACAAAGCGTATCGCCGACGTTCAATGGCAGCACCAGAGAAACGGCTTCGGGCATCAGCTGTGGCACTGTTGTTCCTGGGCGCCTTGAGGTGAAGGAAGATCAGAACTACTTCCGGTTCACGCCGCAGCAGCATGCGAACTACGTTGTGTACACCCGAGGCTCGACTGACACGTGGGGTGAGCTTTACGACGAGCAGTTCAAGCGTCTAGCCCACGATTACGATTCAGGTGGAGACCGCAACTTCCGCATCGCCCATTCGCTGGTGGCGGGGAAGACCTACTACGTTCTGGTGCGCGGGTATCCTGGGCCTTACAGCCTCCATATCGACGGTCCATGACGGTGACTTATCACCTCGACCCAGTCATGGCGGCGCAACTGGACAAGGATTATCCGCTTCTTCGACGAGGTGATTTACACCACCAATGCCATCGAGTCAGTGAACATGAGCCTGAGAAGAGCAAGAATCGCTGCTCGTTTCCGAGCGACGATGCAGTTCTAAAACTGTATTACCTGGCGCTGAAAACATAAGCAAGAAATAGACAATGCCAATCCGCGTCTGGAAGGCCGGCCTGAACTGGTTTGCTATCCAATTCAAGGACAGGATGCCTCAGCATTGACCAAAACCCCGTTCGCACAAATTCGGGACACCCTCCTTTCACAAACTCGATGGGGACTGTTTTATTTTATGAAAATAACTCTCATATGCTATCAGCTGGTAAATTTGAGAGTCCTGTAGCACTCCTTAGACCTATCTACTCAGAAGGCTATGTTTTCGAATTTGGTCCAGTCGCTGACGGAAGGGCAATGGTCACCGCATTTTTATGCGCTGGTACAAACCAGAAAAAAATGCAACTTTGGAAAGTTATTTTTTTGGGAGGTAATTCCGTGCAATACAAATTCGTCACTTATTTAATTGCTGCGCTCACGCTTAATCTATTCGGATGTGGTGAAGCCGATCTATCGAGGAATGATGCTGCAAAGGTGATTGCTGAGAGTCCAATCATGCAAAAATATAGGGCTAATGTTTTACTCCAAAAGGATGCTGTTGAGATAGGCGAGACGCTTGGATGGTGGAATAAGCTTAATGGTTGGGGGGCGGGAATAGGAAATGTCACACCTATTTTGGCTGAAGAGGTGACAACTTTTAAGGGACTTGACTTCAGCCGTAAAGATATTAAACCTAATCATTTTGAATTAAAGAATGAAGTCACGATTGATGTCGCTGTTACTGGCATAACTGGAAAAAAGGAAACTGCTCATCGAGCCGTAGAGTTCGAGTGGAGATACCCTCAGCTGCCCCCTTTAATTAAAAGACTTGCGACACAAGGGGGGTCAGGCTTGGCTATTTTTCGTTTATACGATGATGGGTGGCGTTTGGTCGAAGTGACAAATGAAGTTCTATCTGAGTCACCATATCCCTTGTCTGAAGAAGAGAAGCAAAGCTTCGCGTCGGATATTTCATCTGAAAATGCCCGACGAGCAGCCGCACAGGAAGCAGCGGAAAATGCAAAGCGTGCATTCGCAGAACGCCTGAGCCTTTCAAGAACTCCCACCCGGGAATTTGGCTCTTATACATTCGAAGGGCATTCTGCTACTTGGGGCAATACATTGGTCAATGTGAAGGTTTCAGATGTTGGCCTTCAAATCGAGACTCGCGACCGCTCCGGAACAGAACTTAAAGAGGTGAGATTTTCTCAAATTGCACGCCCGGATGATGCAGCAGGTTACGATACTGCAGATAACTTAATTATTGCCGGACGCTTTTTAAGTAATAAGAGATCGGACAAGGGGTCGCCCGACCAAATGGCCGCTATAAACGGGATTAACAAAGCATTCTCAGAGTGGAAAACAACGTATGCGGACGTCGTTGAAGGGTGCGCGAGTTATCGAACCTGGGGCTGCGATCGTTAAACTATATGCATGGTTCCGGGGCCTGTACTGAATTTTATGTAACTGGGCGCTTGGCAGGAAACTGCCGACTTGTCCGGAGGCACAATGAGCACCAGGAAACGCGATGTACCTGACGCATTGATGGCCAGTCTGCTTTCCGACTGACCCTCGGGTTGTCGTCTGATTGTCGTCGGGTTGACGCACAACTGGCGCCAGTCCATTACTGTCCCCGGTACGCCGGGCAAGTATCGACAGCGACACTCCCGACTCGGTAGATCCGGACCGTAATGAACGTCTTGGGGGCGTCGTATATTGGAATTGCCTGAGCTTCCCAAGCGCATTACATACCTTGCGGGATGCCAGAGTCCACAATACGCCGCCAAGCAGCCGGTAGCTTGAAATTCTTGAGTGACTCTTCCGGCCGAGAAAGCGACGGTGGGCTGCCCTATTCAAACCGGCTGCTAGTCGGCGAGGCTGTGTGAAAACTCAGCGAAAATCGAGACCGAAAATAATTGACCTCTCAAAACGCGCTGTATTCAATTCTTTTGAGTTGGGTGATGGTCAAGGTACCCATGGAATCGAGCAAATTGGAGCCGACGACGCGTTTTCACACAGCCTCCGGCCGAAGCGGTCATTTGGAGGATGAGTTGCTTGAAGGATGGCTGCGACGCCAATTTGCCGCCACTCAAGTTTGCGCCTGCGAATCTGATCGTTCGCTTACAAAAAAAGGGTGGCCGGGCTTCTCGAAAGTACGAGATTTTAGATGCGAAAGAGTAAAAGCGAGGAGCGCTTAAATCCAAGCTGTACTGGGCACCCCAGCAACGCATCGACTTGCTGTTGGTCAAGCAATTGATCTGAGATCGAGACGATGCCGCCATTCACAAAGCCGTGTGCGGCCGCAACTCGCAGCGCCTTGGTGTCGTTGCCACAGAAGGCTGGTAAGGGCTGTCTAAGCTGTTGATCGGTCGGGGGCTTGCCGTCCTTCTGAACAAACAGAGCCAAGTGTCTTCCGTATATATCACCGCGAATAGCCGCTAGTTGCTGCGCGTAATCCTCCGCCACCACTGGGCCAAATATTGTTTCATTAAAATCGGCCCGGACGCGCTGAGACATATCATTCACAATCGCTCGAATCCTGGCTGACGAGAACTTCGGAAGCGAGTCGTCCGAAGGACCCTCCGTTTGAGCCGAAGCCGAGGGTTCGTAGTCTTCAAAAACAGCTACCAACTCTGTATCGCGCCATACCAGCCGCCGGAAGTGTCCCGAGTTGGCAGTCCGGTCGCATATCAATTCAATGACTCCGCTTGCCTTGCCCGTTTTCAGGCTGCCTCTTAGGACAGGCCCGGCTAGCACCGGTACTTCTTGGTTCCACTCGTGCTCTCCCTCACCCAGAAGAAAGCGGTTGTGTTCGTTTAGGCGAACAGATGTCTCGAAGCTTGCGTACGCCATCCAATGCCGGCCGTTAAGAATGTGGATCATCGCCACGCCGAGTTCGGGGGGTTGAACGTCGCCAAAGCGCTGCCCAAGGGTTGTGATGGCTTGAGAGAAATCAGAAAGTCTGGCCTGCTGATGGCCCGGCAGTGGGACTTGAACGGAATCAAAGGAGTAGCCCACTGTGCTTGCAAAAGCGGTCTCCATGCGGTCCACGTCTCCTTGTTCGAGATCGGAGACCAGGTGTCGAAGGCGCTTCTGTAAGTGTCGAAGGAACGCGTTCATGAAATCTTCTTGCCCGTCTTCAAGCCCAGCGACGTTGCGGACTCGGTAATGTCCGAAATTAACTATGAGGTTGGCGAGTTCGAGATCACCGTAGATGTAGTTCGCGATGAACTGTAGATAGAAATCCGTATCGAATAAGGCGACTGACCCAATCCGATCCAGTAGATGCAAGCGCCAGTTCTTTACAAGCCAGTACCCAGTCAGATAGCCGTCTTTGTCATCAATTAGAGCGTGTGACAGTAGTGTCTCGCGGCGTTCGATGGTCGCCCCTTTAAGACGCTCTTCGAGCAGGAAAATTTCCATAGACTTGACGACGCTACGACCTTTATCGGCCCCGTCAGATTCAGACAGAGATGCACCGAAAAGCTCGAAGGCATCGGACAGTGGTGGGCTTATCGAGGCGCGGGACTCACCTGGGGAAGCATCGAACTCCGCATATAGCGCGATACCCTCTGCCAGTGGGCGCAGCGCAGTGGTGACGATGTCGTATCGAATGAGTGCTTCGGCCAAGTGATCGTCGCGCTCGTCACTCGGATCATCTGCCAGATGTGTGCGGACAGCCTCAAGGAAGCATGCGCTCAGTGCATGGCCCACTGGCATGCAGAAACAATAGTGGTGCGCTGATTCATGAAGCGCCGATGGTAAGCATTCGATCGGGAACTTTCCTTGGAGCGAAAAGATGCTACCAGCATCTTTAGTGAGCTGCGTTCCCGATAATACCGTTGCGTTGCCAATGAGCTCAACAAAGCTCGCTGACGCGCTTCCCTGAGAGTAATGTATGGTCACTCTAGGCCAACGAGATCGGACGGCTTGAGCTTTAGGGCGGTAGAGATTTGCTTCATGGCTTGCTCAGAAAGCCCGTCCTTCTCGTTTGATTCGACGTCAAGCTGTACGTTGGTAACCGTTCCGTCCGGGGCAATAATTTGTACCGAGAGTTGGATTCTGTGCGAGCTTTGCTTTCGGCCAAAATACAGCAGCGCTGCGGTCAACGCCTTTGCGCCCAAAACCACACCGATAGTCACCAGTCCCAAATCCCCGTGGACTCCTGGCTGTCTTTCTGGAATGGTGATTTGCGCGGCCGGCCCAATCTCTTCTTGGAGCTCGCGCGCATCCAGACCGCTGATGTTGGGGAACTGCAGTTTGTAACGTGAAAATGTCATGGGTTTTCTGGCTCGTCCTGGTTAAAAGGTGGGCAAACAGCCGGGAACCAAATTGGTTCAGCCTGCGCTTAGAACTGGCCCTCAAGTAAAGCTAGTAGCTTGTTAGCCGATGGCTATTCTGGCGTAATTCTTGGCCAAACCGCAAGGTCCGGTTGGGCAGTCAGCGAGCCGGCACCTGGCCTCCGAGTTCGGCTTTCAGCGCGACGGACCCTTGACGTGTCTAGTGGGGGTGACGATTCCATAACGGCCGTTGCAATATCAATTTGCCAGCGGCAGCTTTGGCCGAGGACCGGATGTTAGGGTGAGCCGGTTTGAATGGCCGCTTCAGGCCCCGGGATCGGACATGGGCCTCTCTTGATAGCACGCCCGAGCACCTGACCTTAATCTTGACCATGGGTCGCACGGACCAACGTGACATTCGGCGCACTTGATGAGCGGTGAAGAAAATAATTTCACGTTATGTGCCAAAAACTCCAAGTAATTTCAAGGTATGTGCCATTTATTTGCATTTTATTTGTCAAAGGTTCAGCTAACCATTTGATTCTTATAGGTGGTGTTTTCAGGTTATCTGACTCTGGATATTAGATGATGGTTCGACTTTTCTTTTCCTACTCCCACAAGGACGAAGCGCTACGAGACGAGCTGGAGAAGCACCTTGCCAGCCTAAAACACCAGGGCATCATCGACACTTGGCATGATCGGCGCATCGAAGCGGGCGTGGAATGGGCAAAGCAAATTGACGACCAACTACGTACCGCCGACATCATCTTGTTGCTGGTCAGCGCAGATTTCATTGCCTCCAGATATTGCTATGACCTGGAAATGAAAGAAGCATTGAGGCGTCATGAAGCCAGGGAGGCCAAGGTAATCCCAGTCATCCTTCGGCCATGCGATTGGCATGATCTACCCTTTGGTAAACTCCAAGCAGCAACTCGGGATGGCCGTGCAGTGGTGAAATTCCCCACTCTGGACGATGGGTTTCTGGAGGTGCTTCAAGCCATCAAAGCTGCCGCGAAATCCATGCATGGTAGTAGTGCCCAGGCACCGTTCCCCCAGAACTCAGAACAACCTGCTAAAACCTTGGCCGTGCCAAGCGTCTTTGGCCCTAGATCCAGCGATCTTCGTGTCCAGCAGTCCTTTACGGATCACGATCGCGATACGTTCATGACGGACAGCTTCGAATACATCGCAGCATATTTTGATAATTCCCTCGCGGAGTTGGCCACTCGTAACCCGCAGCTTAAGACCCAGTTCCGGCGACGCGATGCAAACAGCTTCGAGGCTGTCATTTATTCGGATGGAAAACAGGCATCCAAGTGCGGTATCTGGCTGGGTAGCGGTTCTTTCATGGGGGATATTGCCTTCAGCTATACGGGCCTGGGCAATGGAAACAGTTTCAATGAAAGCATGAGCGTGGTGGATGATGGCTACAGCCTCGGACTCAAGCCCTTGGGGATGGCGTTCCATTTCTCGGGCCAACGAGATGCCCTCCTGACTCAGGAGGGCTCGGCGGAATATTTCTGGGGAATGCTCATCCAGCCTCTGCGGTGATGCATTGTTCACTCGCCAGTGTGCCTTGGTGCCACTAGGTCGTTCATTAGAGCCTCACGCCAGGGAGAAATCGAATGCTCGCATGGAATCAGCTGCATCAAGAACTTGAAAGGGCTACCAATCGTCATTGTCAGCTTGCCGCGAAGTACGAGCAGTTTGCTAAGTTCGTTGCCGAGCAGGTCGCCGCGCAAGCGTTTCACATCAAGGGCATTGGCGTCTCGTTAGACCTCGACCAAGGGTTCTTTTCTACAACCTTTGCTGGCCGCACTTTGCATTTCATTTTCGAGTCGGTTCCTGGCGAGAATGGAACCTTAGTCGGGAAAGTCACTTGCTATCTCAAGAAGGAATTGCCTACACCTGAATACATCTCAATCGGCGATTTTCAGTTCACTGGCAGCGGCCAAACAACCCTCGTTGATCCGATGGAAAATGACCCCATCAAAATTGATATTGATCTCGCTGCACTGTATATAGTGCTCAACTACATTCACGAGAGTCTGTCGCGGTAAATCAAATTCAAGATAAAGCTAAAGAACACCATTGGGGTCAGGTCTTGCAAAACCACATTTCTCCTCTTCACCCCAAGCCGGCCAGCTCTGGGCGGTTGCCCTGAATGGCGGGGCTGGTCCACGCCCTTAACTGATGACACTACGCACGACCGTTTTCATCGCCACCTCGCTTGATGGCTACATCGCCCGCCCGAACGGCGCGATCGACTGGCTGGAGCAAGCCAACCAGCACGTGCCCGCCGGGGAGGACTGCGGTTACGCGGCGCACATGGCGACCGTGGATCTGCTTGTCATGGGCAGGGGAACGTTCGAGAAGGTCTTGTCGTTTCCCGAATGGCCGTTTGCCGACAAGCCGGTTTGGGTGGCCAGCAGGACGGGCCGGGGTCTTCCGGACGACCTGCCGCCGCAGGTCCGCATCACGGGCGAATCGCCGGATCAGATCGTGTGTGCTGCAGGGGAGCAGGGCTTCCAGAACCTATACGTCGACGGGGGCATGCTGATCCAGTCGTTTCTGCGCGAGGGGCTGATCGACAATCTGACGATCACGACCATTCCGATCCTGCTGGGCGCGGGCCGGCCGCTGTTCGGCACCTTGCCTGCCGACGTGCCGCTGCGGCTGGTGGCGTCGCGGGCTTATCCGTTCGGATTCGTGCAGTCCACCTACGTTGTGCAGAAGGGCTGAGCCTCGTGGGCAAGGCGGTGTCTGGCAGGCAGACCGCGCGTGCATGCTTTTCGAGTCCAGTCGGGTTAGCTCAGTCTGACCCCATTCCGTTTGACGGTTACCTTGGGTGCCGCCCGTGACGAGAGCCCTGCGTCCAGTGAGTTCAAGCTTGAAGCTCACAGTATGATTTCCAGTGATGCAATCTTGTTGCCTTCGAGGCCGAAGAGATATCGAAGCTCAACGGGACTGCCGGGAAAGTTACCGGTCACCCGGCTGGTGACGATGGTTTTGCCATCCTTGTTTTCGGAAGCCAAGGGTGTGCTCGTGTAGGTGTACTTCTTTGAGGAATCCATTTGCCACTGCTTGATGGCGGCCAGGCCGGTGTGGGTGTGGCCTTCGTCCTTTACGACGGCGTTCTCAGTGAAGCACCGGGCAACCTCATCGCTGTCGCCCCTGTCTGCGGCGAAATAGGCGTCAATGGGCTTTGGAAGATTGATAGACATGCAGATAGCTCCTTCGTGAATGATCGGATCACCCTGTGTGATCCGAATTGATAAGTTAGAAGGATGAAACTAAGCTCCAAAAAGAACAAGAACGCACGAATAAGTAAGGTACAAACTAAAAAGTATGGATAAAAATTGGACACCCACCTCGGCCGCCGATGGCGTTGGGCAGGCGCTCAAGATTCTCGAAGGAAAGTGGAAGTTGGTGATCCTGTTTCATCTATTCGGTGGCAAGCTACTGCGATTCTCCGAACTGGAAAGAGGAAACAATAGGGGACAGACCACGATTTTGAGCGTGCGGAAAAACGGGGTCAGTCTCCATAGCCACGCCGCAACAATAGAAGAACTAAAGGGGCCAGCATCGGATTGTTTTTTGAGTGCTTGAAAATCGAAGCTGACCCTTTTGATACTCAAGGGGTCTGCCCACGCCAAGACTTGGGTTTTTGTTTTTGTCGCAAAAGGCAAATTTTGACCCTGGGTGTCATGCGCAGATAGACCAACTGGGAGAGCCAGAATGTCGAGCAAGACTTCCATCCTCGCCGCGCTTGTCGCG
>JBGSOE010000239.1:0-2355 GCA_041739295.1 Thiohalobacterales bacterium
CTGGTGAGTCTCGGCGCGATCGCGGTCTTTGCGCTGCCGCCGATGATCTTCGGATGGGACACTCTGTCCAATCTGGGGTTTCTGTTTGGAATAATCTATGGCGTGGTCATTTCGTTTATCAGCGGGATCCGCTTGCTGAAAACATATCGGGAGATGCAGGCTGACTGCGGATAACGGGAGAAAACCAGGGTCAGAATGAGGTACCCCGCATTTCACGGACACGTGGTTAAGCTACACCAACAAGCGCCTCATAAGCTACCGGGGTTCGGTAGTTCAGTGTTTGATGTACGCGCTGCCGGTTATAAAACACCTCAATGTAATCGAAGATCGCTGATCGGGCCTCATCGCGATCCTGGAAGTCTGCGTGATGTACCAGCTCATTCTTCAGGTTACTGAAGAAGCTCACCGCTACTGCGTTATCGTAGTAGTTGCCTTTGCGGCTCATGCTCGGGATCATCGTATGTGCTGATTGCAGTGCACGGTACTCGGTGCTGGCATATTGCGCACCCTGGTCGCTGTGATGGATCAAGCCAGGTGGCGGACGGTGCTGCGCGATGGCAATGCGCAAGGCATCGAGCACCAGTTGGCAGTGTTGTCGATCGTTCATCGACCGACGTCACCCCCTATTTGAGTAGCAGCTGCGTTTAGTGTCCTGTTTCTAATGAACAGCCGGTATATATGAAGTGCAGAAGTTGTCGCAGGAGAACAGTTATTTGAATTCGACGACCGCTTATCGCCGGCAGCAGCCATCTTACCTCTATAACCCCCAAGTCAGCTCTCGTGGTTGAGCAACCATTCAACAGTAACCTCTACCACGACCAATCCAGATCACACCCTATCTTCCCTAGCCGTTTTTATTTCGTCTTTTGGAATAAGGCAATCGACTCCACATGCGTGGTATGCGGGAACATATCCATCACGCCCGCCTTCATCAGTCGGTAGCCATGTTCGTTGACTAGCAGCCCCGCATCGCGCGCCAGTGAGGCGGGATTACAGGACACGTAGACAATCCGCTTGATGCCCAGCTTGGCGATGGCCGGAATCATTTCCAGCGCGCCGCTACGTGGCGGATCGAGCAACAGTTTATCGAAAGGTTGTTTGAGCCAGGGATAGATCGTTACGTCTTCGGCCAGATTGGCGACATGGAATTCGGCATTGGTGATGCCATTGCGCGCGGCATTGTCGCGGGCGCGCAGCACGAGGCCCACGTCGCCTTCCACACCGATCACCTGCGCGCAACGCCGCGCCAGGGGCAGCGTGAAATTCCCGAGCCCGCAGAACAGATCCAGCACACGGTCGGTTGGCTGCGGATCGAGCATGCTGATCGCCAGTTCGATCATCGACTGGTTGATATCGCGATTGACCTGGGTGAAATCGGTGGGCAGAAATTGCAGACGCAGATCATGGCCCGGCAGCCCATAGTCCAACGTCGATGTTTCGGGCCAGAGCAGATAGACGCTATCGGGACCTGCCGGCTGCAGATAGATATGCAGTCCAGTATGCTCGCCGTAGGCGCACAGATGCGCCTGATCTTTATCCGACAAGGCATCCAGATTGCGGAACACCAATGCGGCCGTATCATCACCCACGGCAATTTCGATTTGCGGAATGCGTTCGCGCGCCTCCATGCCTTCCAGCATCTCCGCCAGTTCGGTGATACGCTCGCCGATCAATGGATGCAGTACTTCGCAGCGCGTCAGCTCGGCCAGATAGGGCGCGTGTTTTTCCCGGAACCCAACCAGCATGCGGCCTTTTTTACGCACATACTTCGCGCCCAACCGCGCCTTGGTACGATAGCCCCAGTGCGGGCCGCGCAACGGCGGCAATACCTCTGCCGGCTCGATCTTGCCGATGTGTTTGAGATTGCCGAGCAGCACCTGCTGTTTGGCATCGATCTGCGCCTGCGCATCCATATGCTGCAAGCTGCAACCGCCACAGACACCGGCATGCGGACATTTGGGATCCACACGCTGCAGCGATGCCTGCAACACCTCGACGACAGCGGCTTCGTCATACCTCCTGTGGCGTTCGACCAGCTTTGCCAGAACGCGCTCGCCCGGCAAGGCACCATCAATGAATACCGTTTTGCCCTCGATGCGCGCGACACCACGACCGTCATGCGACAGGGATTCGATGCTGGCTTCAATCGGTTCAGTGGGAAGACGGGGTTTGCGGGAACGACTCATCGATAATCCAATTTTATTCACACCAAAGGGCGCAGAGAACGCAGAGTTTGATCTATTAAGGAACCTCTGCTTAATTCGCTGAAGCGGCATCTGCCGCGTTGCAGCCGGGCTCAAAATACTCATTTACGCCGTGTAAACTCCGTTTTTTTCGCCCGTCTGCGCCTTGCAT
>JBGSOE010000252.1:0-29791 GCA_041739295.1 Thiohalobacterales bacterium
ACAGTTGAGTAATGCCCGGATCACACGCACATTGTCACCTACGCTCAGTGTCGAACAGTTGGTGATAGAGGATAGTGGCGCTCAATTCAGGGTGGATATCAGTGCGCTCCAGATTCAATTCAGTGCGCTAAAACTATTCCAGGGGAAGCTGGATATTCCGTTTCTGAAGGTGGGCGATTCCAGTGTCACCCTTTTAAAAAATACACCTGACATCGATTCATCGACGCAAGCAGCTAAGGTTAGCAAGCCTAAATTCCCGCCATTACGCTTCAAGCCAATACTTCATCATGTTGAGCTTGGAAAACTCGCCCTGATTCGCGAAGGCGAGGAGGTGCATATACCTTCAATTAATGTAAACGAAATTAAGGTAAGCCTGGATCACGATGCGGATACGCCATCCCTGACGGCACAGGTCAACTCGGCGGGTGATATTTTCGATATCGAGGTCGTGCTGCCAAAAATTCACGGTGCGTTACGAAAACAAGTGCTCGATATTGTGTTGTCAGCAAGGAATTCGCGCAGCCATCTCAGTGCGAATGGACAGATTGGTTTAAAGGATTCACCTGCCAAAGTAGATGCAAGAATACGCCTCAGTGCCAACGATTTATCCAAGATATCTACCGGCGTTTCCGGTTTGGTGATACCCGGTACTATAACGGCGGACATGCAACTATCAGGGAGCGTTGATCAGCTTACGCTTGGTGATCTTTCAGCGAACTGGAAAGAAAATGGTGACTCCGAACTTAAAATCACAGGTGGCATTGGAGATGTTTCCCGGCTTGAGGGTATGCAATTAAAGGTGGTAGGGAAGATTGGCAAGGCTTCTTGGCTAAAGCCGGCCTTGCCTGAAAACATGGGCACTTTGGAGAGTGTTGATGTAGAGACTCAGATAGTCGGTTCATATGAGCAGTTTAGTTTTCGAGATTCTAATCTTCATGCAGTGAGCCAAGAGCAGCTTGATCTGACGCTGAAGGGGCAGGCTGATGTTATCCAAACAGATGCTGGCTCGCAGTTCGGGGAAGCTGATCTGAAATTGGCCTTTTCGGCACCTACTACACATGCGGCGCGGGTGTTGCTGTTTGATCAAGTGCCGGAATTGGGCGCCATTATCGGTAACGCAAGCATACATGCTATCCAGGGTGTCTCTGCCTTGCAGGATATAGACGTTAGGACAAAGGATGCAGAGGGCATCGATGTTGATGTGAGTGGCAGCATCGCGCGGATGCCACTGGATCCTAAGCAGCCTAATAGTGGATACGATCTTAATGTGGTAATGAAATCGACTAACACTGAGCTGATTGCCAAAAGGTTGGGTATAAAAGCGCCCTTATCTGGTCCATTGAATATAGCCTATCGGATTGAAGGCGATACTCAGGCATTGACGTTGAAACAGATCAATTTATCCGCAGGCGAGGCTAAGTCTCTGGAGATAGGTGTTCAGGGTGAATTGTTGTTCGGTGATTGGAGTATCGACGATCCACTGAAAAACGTCGACTTGATGATCCAGGCAAGCAGTCGTGACACGAAATCGATTGGCTCACTGATGGGGCAGAAACTCCCAGAGTTTGGCGCACTCAATGCGAATGCGCGGCTATACACGGCTGATGGAAAGCACAAGATTGACGATTTAAGAATCCAGACCCGCAAAGATATGCCAGTGAATGTGATACTTACAGGATCTATCAGTGATATAAGATTGGTGCCGCAGATCGCGCTGCAAGGTATGCAGCTAAAGGTCAATGCCTCGGCGGCTGATTCAGCACGACTTAACGCAATATTTGAACTGCGAGACGAGATACCTGCGATTGGGCCATTCAAGGCAAGCGCAGTGATTACCGGAGATAACGAACAGCTAATTATTAAGGATGTGGTAGCGACTGCAGGCCAATCTAAGGCGCTTCTTGTCAATGCCAAAGGTAAGTTGGGTAGGCTGAGTGCAGCTGATCATTGGCATCCAAAAAACGCGGACTTGAATATTACTGCTACATCGTCCGACAGTAGCGCTTTTGCAAATACGCTCGGTTATCACACGCCACAGTTGGGCCCGATCATGGGGCAGGCCAAGATTAGTGGTAAGAATAACAGTTTAGGTATCGAATCTGCGCTCGTTCAGGTTGGTAACAAGGGAGCCCCCATTGCCGTGGCGACAGGCTTTATTGAAGACCTGTTCGGTGCTGGCAAGACGCGATGGGATGTGAAGTTGGACATGGATGGCCATACATTGGCAGCATTTGCCGATAAGCAAAAACTGCCTGATCTCGGCCCGCTCGTAGGCACCATGGTGATTGACAATAATGACGGTTCCTTGGGAATAAAGTCGCTTGATATCAAATCATCACAATCTGAATTGCTGAACATCGCAGTCAATGGTCGATTTGATGATTTCAAAAAACGTGAAACACTCTCATTTGATATGGACGTTAAGGCGCGAGATTTGCAGCTCGTCGGTGCATTGTTTGATCAAACCTGGCCCGCAATTGGCCCTGTCAAATTGAATAGCAGTATAAATAGCAAGTCGAAAGGGTCGGATGTTGTCGCCGCTCTAAGTGCGGGCGATCTTCAGGTCGACACCACAATCAGTACCAATTTTCACGCCGAACCGCCTATCATCAATGGGAAAATAACAGCGCATGCGCTATTTCTCCCCGACCTGTTTGAGGAGACAGTCGAGATTGACAAGAAAGACACGCCAAAGAAAAGCAATCTATTCTCAACAACGCCTATGGATTTTGCCTGGCTGCGTAAAGCGGATTTAAATCTTACGGTTGATATACAGTCTTTCGACAAGAATAATTCTAAATTGGAATCGGCGCAGATTGTTATTGCACAAAAATCCGGGCATCTCACGATCAAGCCAGCGATATTGAACTATCCGAAGGGGAGATTGGATATTGGTATTGATATTGACGCGAACAAACCACCGCAATTTAATTTCACTGCCAAAGGTAATAATTTGAACCCATGGCAAACGCTAGATATTCAGCAGTCTAGTAATGATTTCGATACTGATCTTGATATCGATGTAACTATAAAGACATCGGGTGAAAGCCAGCATGATTTGGCAGCCAACGCCAATGGTAACATCTATATGAACATGGTAAATGGCAAGATGCGCCGAGAACTAGTGGATCTGGTATTTGTCGATGTCGTTGGCTGGACGATTGGCAAGACAGCCCGTGATAAATATTACGATATCGATTGCGGCGTGGCGGATTATTCTGTCGAGGATGGTGTGTTGAAAACGAACGCTTTGCTATTGGATAGCAAGAATATTGCGATTAGTGGCGATGGAACCATCGACTTGGCGCAGGAAAAAATTGACGTTGTCCTGTTGCCTAAAAAGAAATCCAGGCTGATATCTAGAGCGGATCCAGTGAAGATAACCGGTTCACTTACTAATCCTACCGTGAGCGCAATTCCCTGGAAATCGGCCGCTGCGACTTATGGAAGTATGGTGTTCGCGCCCTATATATTTGTTGGCATCACGGCTGTGGATTATATCTCTAGTGCGATAGGGATTGGGTCAGATAAGCCATCTCCCTGTCTTGAATATGAGAAGCGAAATAAATCGCGCTTTGAATAAAGGAACCTCTGATTAATTTGATCAAGCGAGCAGCTGCAAGGCGCGGACAGGTGACTCGACGCGAAGCGGAGGGAACGGCGCCAGCCGGCCCGAAGGGCGAGGTGCGTAGCACAGAGTAACAAACGGAGTTTACACGGCGTCTGCCGCTTCCCGGCCCCATATTTTGAGCCCGGCTGCAACGCGGCAGATGCCGCTTCAGCGAATGAATCAGAGGTTCCTAACGTGGGAGTCCGGTGAATAACGTGGGCACCTCGCTGCCTGAAATGTAATCGAGTGAACATTCTGTAGCATTACAAATACGCACTCTGGATATTATTCGGCACATTCCTTTCAATCCAGGGCGTTGCTCTCTTCAGGCAATCACGTAGTTGTAGGCGAGTCCCAGTGCAGCACAACTACCGATGACCTTCAGAATATCCAGCTTATATTCCCATAGCGCGATGAAGGCGCCGATGGAAATCAATGCGGCATGCCATTGAAATTCACCAGCAAATGGTGTGGCGTCTGTGCCTTGCGGCCAGAGAACATGCCAGGCGAAGAACAGGGCGAGATTGATCACGACGCCGACGACAGCTGCGGTGATGCCGGTCAGAGGTGCCGTGAATTTCAGGTCGCCATGCGTAGCTTCTACTAAGGGTGCGCCCGCCAGTATGAACAAATAGCCGGGCAGGAAGGTGAAAAAAGTCGCAACGGCAGCACCCATAACGCCACCCCAGAACAGCGCATCCGGGCCGAAGATCGACTGCGTCCAGCCACCCATGAAGCCTACGAATGCAACCACCATGATGAGTGGCCCCGGTGTGGTTTCACCTAGCGCCAGACCGTCGATCATCTGTGTGCCAGTTAACCACTGATACTGTTCGACTCCACCTTGATAGACGTAAGGCAGTACGGCATAGGCACCACCGAACGTGACCATCGCAGCCTTGGTGAAAAACTCGCCCATGTCACTCAGTGTGCCAGCGGGCAGCGCGAGGTAGCCTGCGAGCCCAAGTGCGACAAACAGGGTGATCAATATAATGAGTCTGCCGGCGCGAAATTTCGTATGTGCGGGCGGTGGTGTGTCATCGTCAATGAGTGCTGGCCCATAGTTTATGTTAGAAGCGCCATGACCGCCGCCGACTATGAACTTGTCAGGTGCAACACGCCCGCCGATGAAGCCGAGGATGCCCGCGCATAACACGATGTAGGGAAAGGGTACATGAAAGACGAAGATGGCCAGGAACGAAGTTGCGGAAAATGCCCAGAGCACATTATTCTTCAGTGCGCGCGAGCCAATTCGCCAGGCGGCGAATAGCACAATTGCCACTACCGCGGGCTTGATGCCGGCAAAGACACCCTGCACGAAGCTGATATTACCGAAGGCAACATAAATCCAGGTGAGTCCGATGAGGATAAACAGAGACGGCAAGAGGAACAATGTGCCTGCGACGATGCCACCCCAACTGCGGTGTAGCAACCATCCAATATAGATAGCGAGTTGCTGAGCTTCCGGCCCTGGTAACAGCATGCAGTAGTTAAGGGCATGCAGGAATCGGCGCTCGGAAATCCAACGGCGTTTCTCCACCAGTTCCTGATGCATCATGGATATCTGTCCGGCAGGTCCGCCGAAACTGATGAAGCCAAGTTTCAGCCAATATCTGAAGGCCTCCCAGAAGGTAGGGTGGGCAGGTCTTTCGAGCGATGCAGTCATTGTTAGTTATCCACCTGCTGAATGCCGAGATATAGATCATCAAACAATTGGCTTGCCTCTTGCAGCAAGCTGTCATCGTCTGTTGTGCGTGCGCAGATACCCTTGAGCAGGCGTTCCACACCAGCGGCCTCAGGAACTGGTAGGCCGCCAACATCGAGGTAATGCACGATCTGCGCGAAACGTTGCAGTGCGGAATTTTGATTCAGCCCGAAACTAGCCAAGAGGTTTTCGAACGTGACCAACAATCCAGTCGGGCTTTCCACATGCGTGAAGGTCGCGCCATCGAAGTCGAAACCTAGCGCATCAAGTGGACAATCGTTGGGCGTATCAAGCCAGGCAAAACGTGCCTCGGGGTCGATGAAACGACGGATCAGCCACGCCGAGCAGACGCGGTCTACCCACAGACCTTTGCGTGTTGCCCATAACCGAGCGCTGAATTCAGCCGTGTTGCGTGGTAGCACGCTTCCGGCTTTACCAGTGGGCTCGTCAGGCGAGATCGCTGCTGCAAGACGAGATTCGAGGTCGATTAGTAGCGTGTCGAGTTGGCGCTGCGCCTCACTGGGGAAAAAATCGATATCACGGAGTGCGATGTATGCATTGCGGAGTTTGCGGATCTGCCGATTCAGATCCGTGATGGTGGATGTTTGGAAGGCCGCGCCGCAGGAGGTAATGTCATCGGCCAGCTTGCGGTACTCCGCAGTGCGGTCGAACAGTGTCGTAAACGGGTAGTCAGCGTGCCCGGTGATGTCGAGGAGGTAGGCTGTCCCACCCGAGTCACCGACATCCTGTTCCACTTTTTTTAGGGTTACAGTGGTGTCCTCGGTTGCAGGTATCAGGTAGACCCCGTCCCGCAACACTGCCGCACCACTTGCTTTGAGCGCGCGCCAAGCACGCATCCGGGCCGTGGCGTTTTCGGTGGGCAGAGATATTACGAGTAAGAGCCATGTCATTATATGTCGATCTTACTACAATATGTAGAATATATTACATATATTTATTGGCGGCTTTCCAGTCCTGCATAAATTTTCAAAAATAGCATATATCATTATGTAATATATGATAATAATACTAAAGACATACATTCTGGTGTGCCTGAGGAAACACGTGCTTCTGTCAGGTTTTGGTACCAGATCTCGCTGGATATACTGTTACGTGCGAGCCGGTATCAAGTCTGGATGCGATATTCAGAAACGGCGCAAATAGGTCGCTAATATCCCAGCGTGGGGCTATGAAATGATTTGTCTGGGCAGATTCTGTACTGCTGGATTGAACGTCCATCAATCGCACCAAGGTGTCGGCGAGAGCAATATCAATGGCAAGTGTAAAAATTCAAATAAGCGCCAAACATCTGAAACTAGGTATGTTCGTTGCGGAGCTGGATAGACCCTGGCTGGGCACCCCGTTTCTGTTTCAAGGGTTCCGCCTCCGTACCATTGATGAAATCGAAAAGATTCAATCACTCTGCGACAGTGTTCTTGTAGATCCCGAAAAAAGCGCCAAGACACCTTTGGCATATACTCAGCAATCAGCGCCAGACAAGGATAAGAAGCGCCAGCATTACGATATGTCGGCGTCATTTGAAGATGAAATTCTTGCGGCCAATGAGATCAGGGCAGATACAGAAACTTGTTTGGATAATGTCTTTGATGACGTAACCAGCGGCCGGATGATTGACCTGGTCAGCGTGAAACGCGTCGTCAGCGATACCGTGGACGGTATTCTGCGCAACCCCGATGCGCATGTGTCACTGACACAACTTAAAGATTGGGATCACTACACCGCGCAGCATTCCATCAATGTATGCATCCTGGCCTTGGCATTCGCCAGACATGTAGGGTTGCCGCGGAATGAAATGGAGATGTTGGGTGCGGGTGCGCTACTCCATGACATCGGTAAATTGAAAACTCCGCACGAAGTACTGAACAAACCAGACAAGTTAACGGAAACTGAATACAAAATCATGCAGTCTCATCCTGTGCATGGCAGAGAATTGCTTGCAAACAAATATGGTTTACCACATCAAGTCGCCGATATGGCATTTTCACACCATGAGCGTATCGCAGGCGGTGGTTATCCGCGTGGTCTCACTGGTACACAGATATCGGTATGGAGCAAGATGGTTGCCATTGTGGATGTCTATGATGCGATCACCAGCGACCGCTGTTATCACAAGGGTATGTCGCCTACCGAAGCCCTCACCAAAATGTATGGCTGGCGCGTAAAAGATTTTGATGTCGATCTGCTCGAGAAATTTATTCAGTGCGTCGGTATCTACCCGGTCGGAACCTTGGTTGAGTTGACGAGTGGCGAAGTCGGTATTGTGATTTCCGTGAACACCACAAGTCGCCTGAAGCCAAAAATTAATCTGATTCTAAATGAGAAAAAACAGCTCTATTTCCCTGCTCGGATAGTGAATCTAGAAGACTTCAAGACAAATGATCCCAGTAATGCCTATGCCATCCGGGATGTATTGGCGCCTGGAGCATACGGCATCAGTATCCGTGAGCATTTGGCACCTATTCAATCGGCAAAGGCGAAATTCATATTGCCAGAATCTGCGTAAGATCCTGAATATACGTTGTAGTATCCCCTTCGTTACATAGTAGATATATCCCTCTCTTTCCGTTCTTCTCATTCACTGACTACTCATCTCGATGGTGCAAGATGATCGGTTGTGCGAGTGTGTCATCAATGCCAATATTGCATCTGCCTTCTGAGGTTTCGGGTATTCACGCGCTGTAACTAAGAACAGAGATAATTGAGGTAGGGGATGAGTGCTACTCGCAATATTGCGTTAGAAATAGCCTTGTGCTGGAGTAGTGGGCAAGCAACGCATTTTGATCGCCGATATTTCGATAAGATAAATCTTTGGAGAGATTATTTTCCTCGGGATCTTGGCGAATGCCTTAATTCGGCTGAACCAGGAGATGTCATCGCGATGAATGTCGCCGCCGGTGAATTGGTGCAGCCGTTTGATCGTGGACTGATCCAAAGGATTAAGCGCCATCAATTCAAAACACAGCCGCGACCAGGTATGAATATCGAGCCGAGGGTAGGGCGTTTTTACCCCGGTACCTTCTTTGATACGGCGCTGTTTTTTCGCGGTGATAACAGGACTGCACGAATTCGCGCAGCCGATGCCGAAAATCTCGAGGTTGACTTCAATAACCCCTTCGCATGCTACACCGCGCAGATAGAAGCAAGAGTGGTTAGAGACCTTGGTACCAGCGCGGATCGTGGTGGGCGTTGTAACGATGTTGTCCAGGAGATTGTCGCGCGTGGTCCAGGTATGCAAACATCGTTGCCAGATGTTGTGCCGGATTTTGTTTCCAGTGATACGTTCGCGCGACTCGATCCGCGTGATGACGCAGTGTTTTATCAGTCACCCAGATTGG
Source organism: Thiohalobacterales bacterium (assembly GCA_041739295.1). Taxonomy (GTDB): domain Bacteria; phylum Pseudomonadota; class Gammaproteobacteria; order Thiohalobacterales; family Thiohalobacteraceae; genus JAHJQQ01. The sequence continues at coordinate 8,672 of JBGSOE010000252.1, forward strand.
TACAGCACATCGATACAGCCGCAGAGTCACGTATCGCAGAAATCTATAGCCGTTTCCTGTACCCCGGTATGCGTGTCCTCGACCTCATGAGCAGCTGGCAGTCGCATCTCCCAGAACAAATTATCGATCTCCAGGTCACCGGACTGGGCATGAATGCGCAGGAGCTTGCAGAAAACCCGCGCTTGTCTGCGTCCGTTGTGCACGATTTGAATCGTCAACCGCAACTGCCTTTCGAAACTGCATTGTTTGATGCGGTGATCTGCACGGTGTCGGTTGAATACCTGGTGCAGCCGATTGAGGTGTTCCGCGATATTGCACGGGTACTGAAACCGGGCGCGCCGTTTGTTCTGACCTTTTCTGATCGCTGGTTTCCCACCAAGGCGATCGAGATATGGACCGATCTGCATCCATTTGAACGCATGGGTTTAGTGTTGGACTATTTCCGGCGTGCTGGTGGATTTGTTGATCTGGGTACCGAGTCGTTACGCGGCCTGCCGCGGCCTGAGGACGACCCCTATGCAGGCCAAATGGCACACTCAGACCCAGTGTTTGCGGTGTGGGGTAGTCGTGAATCCTGAGTAGCTGATATCTAAAAGCCAATATAATATTGACTAATAAATCAATATATAGTAAAAGATAGCCTTTAATAGGCCATTAATTGATTAATTAGTCAATATGGATGATAGGCTCACAGACAACGGGGTCAGCAATTTGCTGGAGCAGATTCTGGCCCGTGCCAAGGCGCAAGGCATCCCGGGCAAGGACTTGGCCGTGCGTGCCGGCATAGCGCCGGAAACCCTATCGCGCATGAAAAGCCGAGGAACCGGTGATGCTGCCGTGCTGCTGGCACTGGCGCATGTGGTGGGTCTGAAAGTCGTCCTCGTACCAGATGATGAGCGGCTGGAAGCCATCCGCAGCGGGGCATTTTTCTGATGCCTGATCGCCATGCCGTTATCTGGAGCCGCGGATCACACGGTCCTCACAAAATGGGTGACCTGGTTCTGACAGATCAGGAATGCCGGTTCAGCTACACCGCAGAGTTTCTTGCCCAAGGTGATGCGAACGGCCTCGCGCTGCTCGCCAATCCTGATCTGTTCGGTACCAATCCCGTGGTCTACCGCAGTAGCGCACGCATGCCATTTCATCCGCGGCTCATGGCGCTGACCCCAGGCGAAGCGCCAGGCAATATCCAACGTCGCATCTACAACGACATCCTCGCCAAACGTAAACCGCCACCCCCACCCGGATTGGATACCGAGTGGGAACTGCTGCTGTTGGCCGGGCACGGTGGCATCGGACATATTGATGTGTTCCGCGATGATCGCGCGGCTGTGCAATGGTACGGACGCGACTTTCATCGGGATTCACTGATTGGCCAGCGTTCGTCGGTATGGCGCTTTATCCGCGAAGACATCGAACAAACGGCACCGGAAACCGATACCGCCAGTATTGCGCGGCTGCTCGGTCCGACACCCTCTGTCGGTGGCATGATTCCTAAACTGTTAGTTGCGATACCGGATCATCTTGAATGGTCCGGCCGCTTTGCGCCACCCGGCACGCGTGAGCATAAAGGTGAACGCTTCACCGATGTGGTGCTCAAGATCGAACCCGCCATCTACAGTGGTGTGCTCGCGCTTGAAGCTCTCTGTTACGAGGTGCATCGCGAACTGGGATTCGATGTGCCGCGCACCTGGCGCAACGAACTGGATGGTATGCCGTTGCTCGCTGTGGAGCGTTTTGATCGCGATACAGAGGCTGTGCCGTTACCAATGGAAAGTTTTCTGTCTGTTCTGGCCTCCGGTAGTCGCGAAGTTATGGGCAGCACGGATATCGACATGGCAGGTATTGCGGCGATGTTGACCAAACTCGCCACGGTCGTGAATCTCGACCCGCGCCGCGCCCAGGAACAGGTGTTTCGGCGCTTTTGTGCCGCGCTGCTGACAGGCAATGGCGATATGCACCTGGAGAATCTCGCCTTTCTGGGTGGCCCGCGGCAGGTGCGCATCGCCCCTGTCTACGATCCTGCCCCGATGCGCGCCTGGCCGCGCCATAACCTGCGATCCGCCATACCCATCGACTTCGATGCGGCGCACTCAGTCGGCGAAAATCTACTCGAGCTGGGCATCACCTTTGGCCTGCGTCGCGCCGAGGTGCTTGAACTGTTCACCAGTTTTCTGGAGGGCACACAGCATTACCCCGAACGAGTCATGGCTTTGGATGAAGTCCCGCTCGAACGGCGGCAGCAATTGGCGGATATCGTACGCAAAGAGCGTGCAGTGCTCGCTGACATCATCTGATAACCCGCCCTGGCTTGTGACCCAGTTAACATTTTTTCAGCCTGTTAGCGCCTAGATTTGACGCCCGCTATGGGTGATTAACAACAAGCGTAACTAGCTGATTGATTTCAATGGATTGGAGGAAAGGGTTATGTTCGACCAAGTCAAACAAAATATGGGTAAATGGAATCGGCAGGGCGAAGAGGAAGAAACCACCAGTACGACTGATGCTGCGCGTCCGACAACCTCCCGCATGAACAACCAATCCCAGGCCCCGGCGATGATCGGACCCTCGATCCGCATCAAAGGTGATCTGACCGGTGAAGAAAATCTGATTATCGAAGGACAGGTGGAGGGCACCATCCATCTGGATAAAAATGATCTCACCATCGGCAGTAATGGCCGCATCAAGGCTAACATCCAGGCCAAGGGCATTATTGTCGAAGGCCAGGTGGAAGGCGATATCATCGGCAAGGAAAAGGTGATCATCCGCCGCACCGGCAATATGCGCGGTAACATCGTCGCACCGCGCGTGACTCTTGAAGACGGTGCCATGTTCAAGGGCAGCATCGAAATGGAACCGGAAGCCCGACGCGGCTCGGAAACAGAATCCACCCGAGCAACATCTAACAAGGATGTTTCCAGTAGCGCCGCGACCAGCATAGCAGCTGCTTCATCCGGCAAAGTCTAATGCAGCGGAGTTGAAAACATGGGATGGCTAGACACCGGCCGCCCGGGGCAGTTGCGTCAGATCTGTACCGAACTGCTGCGTCCACGCAAGGACATTGCTGCGCAGAAATCCGATGAACAGACTATTAACAGCCCACTTTTCAAGTCACTGATCGACTATGTACGAGCGGCAGGACGTTGCAGCGTTCTGGATCTCGGGCCAGCCTTTGGTACTAACGTAACCTTCTTCGGCGAACTGCACTGCAAACTACAGATCGCCGATTGCGCTACGTCGCTGGTTGATCTGAATGCGCGTGAAGAAATCGGGCCGGAGGTTTATGGCGTTGAGTTGCAGCGGCTGCTGCCCGTTGAAGAAATGGGGCCTTTCGATGCCATCCTGACGTGGGATCTGCTCAATTATCTCGATAAACCCCTATATGCCGCCCTGATGACGCATCTGTCGCCATGTGTGTCTGGTGATACCTGGCTGCACGCTTACATCAGTTCGCGACGTGAGATGTCGGCGTCGCCGCAGCACTACCGATTGGATCTTGAAGGGCGTGTAGTGATAACGGATATTGGCATTGCCACACAACCCTCTCCCTGCTATCCGCAACAGACCTTGCGCACGCTCATGCCACGCTTTGGCGTATCCCGCGCGACCTTATTGCAGAACGGTATGCAGGAATATTTGTTCAAGGGGCAGGGGCGTGGACATCGGCAGCGATGATTTGTGTTTTGTTACGATATCAGTCGTTTTATCGAGAGACGAGAATTCGGAAATTGCGGCCAGCCTAAATTTCAGCCAATAATCGCATCACCATAATGAAACCGAACAGCAGGCAGCAACAAGTAACTAAACAACGCGACCAATGCAAGAACCACAAGGGCTCTACCTGGACCGAATACAGAAATAAAAACGGCGACCAACGGTCGCCGTTTTTGATACCAAGGGAAATTAGCCTGCTTCGCTCTTTCGGGCAATCGTTAACAAGCCGATTAAGCCAGAGCCGAATAGATAGGCTGTAGCGGGGACCGGAACCTGTGATATCTGGAGGCCAAAAATCCCTCCCAGGCCTGTAGATAGGCCGACCACATTCGCGAAGTATTTACCGGGACTGGCCATGAAGCTAAAACTCCCCGGAGACGATGTGTTGCCCAGACTAATGGTCGAGGTACTGACCGACATTAACAAAGTCGAAAAACCCATTGGTCCGAAGCTCAGATCGGAAAGCGTCGCCAAGTAGTTACCTCCCGTGGTGATGGTAAAGGAGGGATTGGCGAAACCGGGAACAGCTCCCGAAAAAAAGCCTGTAGATTCGAACACGACTGTAGATGCCTGTGCTGTGCCAACTGCGCATGCTAGTGCCACAGCGCCGATCAGGGTACGGATCGGCTGGATTGATATAGGATGCATTGAAACTCCCTGTTTATAGTTGGTTACGTCCAAGTGTGAAGTGACAGTGATTCGACGCGCGAACTGCCGCATTAGGCATAGGCAATTACTATGCCAATCTGTGAGGCCGTGGGTGAAGTAACGGTGGAGACAACAGGACCCTCCATGCGCATTTCAACGATATGGATGTGCGATCCATGTGAGTCGTGTTTGGTGGACTATTGGCCGGCTATTAACCGTATTTGAGATCGGAATTGGTTTATCCATTTAGCGTGTCAAACCCAGGCATTAAACTGACTAGAGTTAGTCTAGGTTTATGTGGCCTGCTCAAGAGCCAGCTTTTCAACGCGTTTGATCTGTTCAGAGGAAAGTTGTGGGGAGATGGTCACGAGACTTTCGCGTGCAGTGCGATCACCACCGGCGACGGCGCGAGTGTACCAGTAGTAGGCGTGTTCCAGATCACGGTCTATGCCGCGGCCGTTTTCATAGGCCCAACCAAGTCCTTGTTGTGCTTCCGGGATACCTTGCTTGGCGGCAAGCTGCCACCAGAACACGGCCTTGGTGTCATCGATGGGGATGCCCAGGCCTTTGTGGTAATGCCAGCCCAGGAAATGCTGTGCCAGTGGATCGCCATCAATGGCGAGTGCCTCGGTGAGGACGAATGAGGTTTCAAAGTCGCCTTTTTCCAGGGCAATCACTGCGCGGCGTAACATGGGATCTTCTTCGGTCATGACGCTAGTGTACTCGCTCAGTGTGCGGGGAATAAACCGTGCAAATGCGGGGAATAAGCTCAGTGTTCCGGATCATCATGTGACGCGTAACTGACCGCGACGATCCAGTAGATCATTTCGCCCTGCGGTGTTTCGACTTTGATCTCATCATCGATGCCGTGTTTGAGCAAGGCGCGTGCCAGCGGAGCATCCATACTGATCCAGCCCCGTTTTGGGTCGAACTCATCCGGCCCGACGATGCGGTAGTCATATTCCGCACCCTGTGCGTCTTCCAACTTGACCCAAGCGCCGAAAAACACCCGCTGGGGATCGCTGGGTGGCTGATCCACAATTATGAGATCCGGCAGGCGCTTTTGTAGATAGCGGATGCGCCGGTCTATTTCGCGCAATTCCTTTTTACGATAGATGTACTCGGCATTTTCCGAGCGATCACCCTCGGCCGCCGCGGCAGTCAAGGCGCGTGTTACCTCTGCGCGTCGTTGCCATAGCACCTTGAGTTCATCCTGTAATTGCCGGTAGCCGGGTGCCGTGATATAGGCAGAGGCCTTAGGCTGAGGTGCTCGATAACGCGACATGCGGCGGTATTGTCCTTGAGGTGTATCTAGCGTTAGGTGAGTGATGCGACTCTATGTGGGAGATGCCTTGATGTGACGACCATCCGGCTATTCTGTGATAGGTTCCAGGTGAACGCTAGTCAAATAACAGGGTATTATTTTAACTGGTCTGACTATGGCATTAGAGGTGCAGATGGACACGCAACTGGTCTGCTGGAAATGCGGGGCGCCGCTGGATGATATTCCGCTGCCGTTGGCGCGTTTGGCGGAGTGTCTGGTCTGCCGTACCGAGCTGCATGTGTGTTTGAGTTGTGAGTTTTACGATATCCGTGTGGCCAAGCACTGCCGCGAGACCATCGCCGAGGAGGTGAAGGACAAGCTGCGCGCAAATTTCTGCGATTATTTTCAGCTCAGAGTGAATGCCTTCCAGCCACACGATGATACTGAGGAGCGCGCAGCGCGTAGTCGGCTCGACGCATTGTTTGGTGGTGGTCAGAAGGTGGATACGATCGGCGGGGTGGGTAACCAACAGCCTGCATCGGGTGAAGGCGCACGGGATGCGTTGGATGATTTGTTTGCGCCGCGTCGGAAGGATTAGTGAGGCAGACAAAGTAAATCTACGAAGTAGTCGTTACCAAATAGATTGAATCATCGCCGCATAGGTCGGACGCATCCTTCGGCCTGAATCTGACCTACAGGTTTACGCAGCATGACGTAGGTCGAATTGACTAATCCCGCCACTAATGCGGGATTGTTACGGTAAGGAAAATTGCCATGCTATCGCCCGTCACAGCAATCGCTGTGACGGGCCGCCGTTCAGCGGCGTTAGCGGCGCGTCCGACGTGGTCAAACCACCATCGCTCAGGAAACACGGATTAAACCGTCATTCCGGCGCATGCTGGGATGACGGTAAACGTTAAACTGAGATTAGGGAACCTCTGATTAATTCGCTGAAGCGGCATCTGCCGCATTGCAGCCGGGCTCAAAATACTCATTTACGCCGTGTAAACTCCGTTTTTTCGCCCGTCTGCGCCTTGCATCTGCTCGCTTGATCAAATTAATCAGAGGTTCCTTAGTTCCTTTTCCAGCTGTGCCAGCCTGCGTTTCAGCGTCTTATCCAGGGCGCGTCCAGCCGCCACCATGCCGAAGGTGGCGGTGACAAAGCTGATGGAGCCATAACCGAAACGGCAATCCAAGTGCACACCGTGTACCCCGGGTTTTTCATGGCTGACACTGCCATCCGCTTTGGGATAGACCGGCTGCTGGCTGGAGAACACGCACTCCACACCAAAATAGCGCTGGGTGTTGCGGGAGAAATTATGGTGATCACGTAGCGCGCTGCGCACCTTGGCGGCCAGCGCATCGTTATAGGTTCGGCTCAGGTCTTTGATCATGACCTGGGTCGGGTCTGTTAACCCACCGGCACCGCCGGTGGTAATGATGGGGATTTTGTTGCGCCGGCAGAAGTAAATCATCGCCGCTTTGAATTTGATGCTGTCGATGGCGTCGATGACATAATCGTATTGGTGATCTCGCGCCAGATGCGTCGCCAGATTGTCCGACGTGATGAAGTCATCGACGATACGGCAATCGCAGTCCGGATTGATCTGTTGAATACGCTCCGCCAGTACCTGGATTTTTTTCTGTCCGACGGTGTCGGTACGTGCTTGCAATTGGCGGTTGATATTGCTGAGCGCGACCTCGTCGTAATCGATCAGCGTGATGTGACCCACGCCGCTGCGTGCCAGAGCCTCTGCTGACCAGGAACCCACACCACCCAGTCCGACCACGCAAAAATGCAGGTTCGGAAGCAAAGCATAGGCGCGGTCGCCATAAAGGCGCCGAATCCCGCCAAAGCGCTGATCAAAATCGGGGCTGTGCATGTCCGTACTATCGGTTGGTTGAATAAAGCGCCATGATACCGCAGCCAGGGTTCTCCGTGCGGAGAGGTTTTTTACACTGGCCTCAATTCAGGTTATAAGGTGCGCGCTACGCCGCCGCTGATTCAAGTGCGTGATGGGCGGCAAATGAAGATATTGCTCGGTGCGCGTTCGGAGAAAAAGGGTGCGGTCGTTATTGCAGGAAATGGCGGTGCAGACAGCTCAGTGATGCAACAGTTAGACACTGCATAAGCTGGCCTGAAATTGCGCGCCACCAAGCGTTGGACTACTGCCGATATCGATTTTTCCACCATAAGCGGCTGTAATGTCTCGCGCAACGGCGAGTCCGATGCCCTGGCCCGGTACAGAGCTATCAATTCGCACACCGCGGGCTAGCACGGCGACACGCTGATCGGGCGCGATACCGGGGCCGTCATCTTCGATGCTCAGCACCAATGTTTGGTCGGCGCCGACCATTGTTATGTGGGCGCTTGCCTTGACCTGCTGTTTGGCCCATTTGCAGGCGTTGTCCAATAAATTGCCACTCAGCTCCATCAGATCAGCCTCATCGGCGCGGAACTGCACATCGCTATCAACGTCCAGGCTTAGCTTGAGTTGGCGTTCGGCGTAGACCTTTTCTAATGAGTTCAGTATCCGCTGCAGCAAGGGTGCGATGGCAACCGGTGCCATGAGTGTTGTGCGGCCGGAGGTTGCAGCGCGCTGCAATTGATAATCAACAATCTGTCCCATGCGTTCGGTCTGTTCCTTGACAAGTTGTTCAAGCGGCTGACCGGTACCGTCGTGCCGACCGGCGCCGCGCAACACGGCCAGCGGCGTTTTGAGGCTGTGGGCCAGATCGGCGAGTGCATCGCGATAGCGGATGAGCCGAGCACGCTCGGTTTTAACCAAGGCATTCAGATTGTCGGTGAGGCCGCGCAGTTCGCGTGGGTACGTACCCGTCAGCGCCTCTTGGTTGCCACTCTCGACGGCGGCCAGATCACGTTCGACTCGACGTAGTGGACTCAATCCCCAGCGCAACACCAGACCCTGCGCGACAAGCAGGCCGACGGCCAGTGCTGCGAACCATCCCCACAGGCCGCGCCGGAATCGACTCACCTGCGCGGCATAAGCCGCAGGATCTTCACTGACGCTGAAGGTGAATTGCAGATTTTGTTTGTCGAGTTCCCAGGCGCTACCGAAACTCAATACGAACAGGTCACCGGCGGATTCGCTGGGCAGGCGAATGAATGACCATTCACCGGGGGGCAAATGTGGCGCTGTCGGTAACTGTTGGCCTAACTGTGAAGGTGACTGCCAGACACTGACACCATCGGCGCCAATCACGGATGCGTATAAGCCCGATCCCGGGCGTTGGAAACGTTCTTCGGGCAGGCCTTCCGGCAAAGAGAGATTGCCCTGGCGGTTCATGTCGGCGGCGGCCATCAGTCCATAGATCGCAGCTTGTAGATGTTCACGCACGGCGGTTTCCGCTGAATCTTTGAACGCACGATCCAGTGCCCAACCGGCCAAGCCGAGGAAGATGGCGAGTACCAGACTGGCAGCGAGTGTGAGCCGAAGATTGAGTGACTGCATCAGCTGCCGCGTTCCAGGGCGAAGCGGTAGCCACGGCCACGTACGGTCTCGATGGGGTTCAATGTATTATCCGGATCGAGTTTGCGCCGCAGTCGGCCAATGAACACTTCGATAACATTACTGTCGCGATCATAATCCTGTTCATAGAGATGTTCGGTGAGATCGGTTTTGGAAACGACTTCACCGCTGTGCAGGATCAGATATTCTAGGACGCGATATTCGTAAGAGGTCAAATCGACAACTTGACCGTCAACCTGCAAGGTCTGTGCGCTGGTGTCGAGCAGGATCGGGCCGCATTGCAGCGTCGCTTGGGTCCAGCCGGCGGCGCGGCGGAGCAGGGCGCGCAAGCGTGCCAGCAGTTCCTCGACCTCGAAGGGTTTGACCAGATAATCGTCGGCACCGGCTTCCAGGCCTTCCACCTTGTCCTGCCAGCGACCACGCGCTGTGAGGATCAGGATCGGAAAGCGTTTTTCGGCGGCACGTAGTCGCCGAATCACCTCGATACCCGAAAGTTTTGGCAGACCAAGATCAATCACGGCAATGTCGATGGGATATTCCGTGCCGGCATACAGCCCTTCTTCGCCATCAGCGGCGGTGTCCACTACGTGGCCTTCCACTTTCAGGCGGTCACGTAATTGAGTGCGCAGGTTGTCTTCGTCTTCGATCAGTAGCACGCGCATGGTATTGCAATATTCCTATTAGCGGGCGTCGAGGTAGAGGATCTGGACGCGCCCATTCGGTGTGAGTACTTTTACTCGATAGTAGAGTTCGCCATTCTCCTCGCGAGGCTCGGCAGACAGAACGCGGCCACCGGTGCGTCTCTCGGCCTCGGAGACGGCTTCAGACAGGCCTTTGCCGCGTGACTGTGGGGGCGCATCATTGCTAGGGCTGTCCTGATTGCGCGGCTCATAACGCTGGCTGGGTTGTTCGTAGCGCGAGGGAGGATTATCGCGGCGATCATTGCGCGATCTTTCATTTGCAGGGTACTTGTCGCGGCCGTTGCTGCGGCGATCGTCCCTGGCATTGCCATTGTCAGTGTCACGCCGATAGTCACGCCCATCATCACGGGCCTGGCGCCCCTGCGATGATTCGTCAGGGTAGTAGGCATCATCGGAATCAGGTTTTTTGGCCTGCGCGACAGACAGGGTCAATAAGAACAACCCACCCAGCAGCCATACCTGATGTCGTTTGTCTACCTGCATATCGCCTGTCTCTCTATTATCAACCCCGATGTTACGGCCCGGGCCCTGGTCTGCCAAGCAGTGGCTTGGATTTACATTACTTACCAGGCGGGTTGCACCGTCACTCTGACCCGGATGCGTTTACCAGGTTCGTTTTGCCTGCGGGTGACATAGTCTTCGCCTTGATAACGATAAGTCACCCAATAGCCTTCGATACGTTCTTCTTCGCGATAATCGACAACTTGTCGGCAGCGGGTTTCTTGAACCGTGCTATAGCCGGTCGGTCGCTGACGTTCATGTCCGATATCGCGGCCAACCGAACCGCCCAGTATTGTACCAGCGACTGTTGCCGCATCCTTGCCATGACCTTTACCCATGGTATTGCCAACTACACCGCCAATGATGCCTCCGAGTATCATCGGCGTCGCGGACCGATAACCGCTGTGGTACACCGGAATATCTTCTTCCCAGCATTCTTCACGCGGCGTGCTGACCCGAACCTGGCGCACAATCGGCTCCGCGCTGATCACCTCGGCGTAGTCGTAGCGTTCGTTACTTTCACCTAAGGGTGGATGATTAGCCAATACCGGTGCGTTGACAGTAAAGCCGGCGATTATGAGTGCGTAGGCCACGAAATTCTTGTTCATGTCAGATCTCCTTGTTAGATCCATCCAGCCAGACTGGCTGCTTGCACTAGTTACAGGCTCAGCGTACGCAACGTAGGCTGAATGTGGCCTGAACAACGCGAGGCAATTCGTTCAGCCTGCGTTCAGGCCGGTACGTCTAGTCTGTGCCTGGAGGTTCCCGGAGAAGGGGACATGTGAGAGGAGAAACGACATGAGTAGATCAACAATTTCTGCAATGAGTCTGACCGGAGTGCTGCTGGTCGTTATGGCAGCGGGTTTACCGACCACAGGTTTTGCGAAAGACGGCTATCGGGACGCGCCAATGGCCAAGGTGGATTACCGGGGCCGCGAAGGCAATCGCGACCGGAATGAATATCGTGACCGGGATGGTCATCGTGACGGCGGCGGACATCACGATCGGGGTAAATACCGTTACCGAGATTCACATGATTATGATCACCATCGGCCGCATGGTCATGCGTATGGCTATTATGCACGGCCACGCCATCCGACTACCTATTACGTCGTGCCCAGATACAGAACCTACTACACGCCTAGCTACTACGGTGGTGGAAGTAGCGGCTGGGATATCGATCTACATTATTACTTTAGCGATTAGAGAGTAATATCTAAGGAACTTCTGATTATTGATTTTCCTTTGTTCGGTCGTCGGCCTGAATCCGACCTACGTTTGGTATGCGAAATACCGTAGGTCGGATTAAACCGCCCTGCGATCAAGCACAGGGTTGTTACGTTATGGAAAATTGCCATATTAAAGCCTGTCACAGCAATCGCTGTGACAGGCGACCGTTCAGCGGAGCTAGCCGCGCGTCCGACATTTCCTCAAGAACAGTGGAGCCACAATGGCTTGCGGGAAACTCTTCTCCTGCAATTCAACGACGCTGACTACGCATACGGTGCTTGTAAGCTGTGACTTCACAGCATGCGTCTGAGGACATCCGTTTCGGGCGCGCCGGAAAAGCGGTGTTTCAATGCGCCGGCGATATGCAGACCCGCCAGCCCTAATAATGTGAAGGCTAAGATTTCGTGGAGTTCTTCGGCGAGTTCTTTCAGTTCTTTGTCGGGTGCCAGTAGCGTGGGCATCTCAATAACGCCGAACAGGGCGACGGGTTTGTCGGCGAAATTGCTCAGCGAATAACCGACAATCGGTGTTGCGAGCATCAGAAGATACATCCCGACCTTAGTGACCTTGGCGAGTTTTATTTCCCAGTTCTGTAGAGATCGGGGTAACTCGGGCATTCCAATCAGCAGTGCCCAGGCGATACGGATAATGGCCAGGCATAGGGTCAGCACGCCGAAGGTTTTGTGCAGCATATACAGCTGTGGACGCAGGGCGTCCTCACGCGGTAATTCACCCATGTACAGACCGACGCCGATGAGTCCGAAAATCATCAGTGCCATCAGCCAGTGCAGTGTGCGTGCGAAAGCGTCGTAGCGATCAGATTGGTGATTCATAAGGTCCTCATCCACGTTCGATTAACTATTAGAACCTATCTCAAAATGCATCTCGGCCGCCCATGCGGCGTTGCGGACCCTGCTCCGGTGCGCATTTATTCCGTATAAACTCCGTTTGTTACTCGGTGCTACGCACCTCGCCCTTCGGGCCGTCTGGCGCCGTTCTCTGCGCTTCGCTTCGAGTCATCTGTCCGCGCCCTGCATCTGCTCGCTCGATCAAATTAATCAGCGGTTCCTTAATTGGCGAACAGGGCCGCAGGCAATTAATGACTACGGTGATTTATGTTATCTGCTGGCGATAATATTCGCTGACACACACGGCAAAGGCGACGGATACATTGAGACTCTCAACGTTGCCACTGCCGGGTATCTTGACGACCTGCTGGACAAGTTTAAGCAGATTGCTCGAAACACCCTGCGACTCCGCGCCCATGACCAGCAAGGTGCGAGGGGCGAAACTGTGTTGGTAGAGTGAACGGCCGCGCCCGCCGGCGGTGGCCAGCAATTGAAATCCCAACTCCTGAAGCTGATGAAGTTGCTTGGCGGGGTGTCGCAGTTGCACCAAACCAATCTGTTCTGCACCGCCTTCCGCTACGCGGCAGGCTGCACCAGAGAGTTTCGGCAGACGGCCGTCGGCGCCAAGTATGAAGCGCACGCCATAATGGGCGCAGGTACGCAGGATGGCGCCGAAGTTGTACGGATTTTCCACGCCATCCAGATACACCATCAATTGCCGACCTTGATCCTCGCGTACCAGTCCCAGCAGATCATCAAACTCCAGCGGTGAGCGTTCCCGCGCCAGGATGCAAATGCCTTGATGGTGAATCGATTCGGTGAGTCGTTCAAGATCGTCGTTGCCGACAATGTGATAAGCCTTGCGCTTGGTCGCTGTCCAGCGCAATAAGGGTGTGAATTTTGGAATCAGTGACTCTTCAATATAGACGCGGATAATGTCATGCGAGCGTCGCTCCCACAGTGCCATGCACGCCGCGATACCGTAATACTTGATCTCCCGGCGGGTAGTTTCCGGCACTGCTCGGGGCGGCACTCCTCGAGGAGGTGCTATCTGGTTACGCACAGGTTTTGCCGGTTGCGGGTGTTCTTTGGGTGCCGATGGTGTCGGCGCGCTGTCTGCGGATTTCATTTTGCGCTGATCCCAGACGGACGGGGGTTTGGGCGCGCGCTTGGCAGGGGGCTTGGTAGGTTTGCTCACAATTTCTCCGAACACCATAAAGGCACGACTGTAGTGTACGCGGTTAGTTTACCGTTATTCGGCTGTGACAGCAGGTGCCATAATTTCAGATGCGGGCCAGAAGCCTAAACTTTCGATGACGGCTTTTGGCTTGCCATCCGCTCGGAACAGACCCCAATGGGCCTCGCTGGGTTCCAGATGCCCGAACTCGTCTTGTAGCTCGGCCGGTTTCCAGGGGGCATCGAAGGCCTCGAAGCAGGCGATATTCTGTGTCGGATTCGAGGCTACGCGTTGCAGAAGCGCTGACCAGAACGCGGCCTGACGTACCTCGCTGAAGCCTTGTTGGGCCGGGCCACTGGGTAGGCCGGTTTCTTTAACGAGGATCGGTTTATCGGTGCGATCATGCAGACGTTGCAGTACTTCGGCAACAAAGCTGACGGCCTGATCTGTGTTGGCCGGATCAAACCAGGCTTCAAAACGGGGATGGACGTTGGGAAGGAGCAGATCCAGTGCATACAGGGCGCTGGCATCCGGCGAATCCAGATAGACAGAGAACGGCTCGCTGCTGCCCAGAGTGAGCTTTGGCAGACGCTTGCGCACATAGGCAGCAGCGGCGGTTATATCCGCGCTGCTGTAGCGTTTCCAGAACAGGCCTTCGTTACCGAGCACCAGGGCCGTGATCTGTTGCGGATAGCGACGGGCTAGTGCGATTGCAGTATCCAGTTCATGCCGGTCGGTTGGATCCCAGACACCGAGAATGATGCTCCGAAAACCCGCGGTGATTGCCAACCCCGGAATGGCATCCTGACCATTGCCCAGACCATAGGTGATCAGGCCGGAGAAATAGGGGCGTAGGCGTTCCAGATCAGCGCGGATACCGGCGACGTTAGCGGGCTGCGGTGTTCCATCACGCATGGAAAACGAACGTGGGACATAACTGATGAAGCGCTCGTGGCTAAGCACGCTCGCAAGGGGTGTCGTTTGAGCGGCAAGCTCAGTAGAGACTGCATAACCGGGCAGTGTGCAGCAGATCAGCAAACCGATAGCGAATGCCAGTCGCAATACTCGCTCGCACAGGCTGCTATGCAACACCATCATGGTGAGAGGGGCATGGTGGTCGGGGTGGACTCCACCAAGGTCTTCAGATTGTTCAGCCCTAGTTCGTAATCGGGGCCGATCCAGTGTTCCGCCATCAGGCCGAAGTAGCGGCTGAACAGGTCGTAGCCAAATTCGCTGTCAAAGCCCCAGGTCACCTGGGTCTGGCCATCGATGCGCTGCAAGTCGTAATAAGCCACAGCCGTACTCTGATCTCCGAAACTGAGTGCCACGGCGACGCGTTGGTTGGCAACGCTGGCAATGATCTCCTGACTGCCAGCGCCTACCTGCGGCTGTTCGCTGTACCAGGTCATTTGTGCGCCGACCCCTTGATCCGGTCCGCTGAAATTGAAATGCGTCTGAGGGTCTTTGAGTGCCCAGGGTGACCAGCGGTTGAAAGCATGCAGATCGTTCAACAGGGGAAAGATGCGGTCGGGTCCCGCATGAATCAGGATTTGGCGCTCTACATGAACGCTGGAGGGCAGAAGTAGTCCAGTCACGATGAGGCCGATGGCGACGATACCGAGGAATAGTGTCACGAGTTTGACAATACGCATCCTGTGCTCCTTGTGTAGAGTGTCTCGAAGACGGCCTTGGTCACAGGTGAGCCGGTGATTCGATTCAGGTGACTATTTGCACCTAGAATCCCTGCCCAGGTCAAGGGGCACACTGCCTGTGCAACTTCCCAGCGTTGGGTGTAGTCGGATATTTATTGGAGAATTGTCGGACGCGCAGTTAGCGCCGCTGAACCCGACCTACGTTAGTATGCAGATTACATGTAGGTCGGATGAACCAACTCCGCTATACAGCGCGGAGTTGCTACGGTAATGGAGATAACCATTTAAAGCCCATCACAGCAGCAGCTGTGATGGGCGGCCGTTCAGGCCGAAGGCCGCGTCTGACAGATACTGGCAGATACTGGCAGATTCAATGTGGAAGCTGAAAATTCAGAGACTCATAAGAAATAGAAAGATTGCTCAATAGGAGAGTGCCGTGAGTCACATAGCAAACAGTGTAAATAAGGGTGTCGGTGCTTTAGTGGGCGTTGGGCTGCTGATGTTAGGCTGTGCCGGAGCTGATGATGTGCCGACACTGCCGAATTATCAGGAGGCATCCGTGCAGATGCAGGCAGAGATGAAGGCGTCCGGAAAATTTCCAAAATTCACCGAACAGGACATGCAGGTCATGCAGGATGCCAAAGCGAAATTGGCGGCCGCGATGCCCACGCCGGGCCTCAAGGTCGGCGAGCGTGCCCCAGATTTCACCTTGTCCGATGCACAGGGCAAAGAGCTGACGCTAAGCACGCTGCTCAAGCGTGGCCCGGTCATCCTGACGTTCTACCGCGGTGCCTGGTGTCCGTATTGCAACCTGCAACTCAAGCTGTTGAATGAGAGTCTGCCGCAGTTTGAGCACTACGGCGCGCAGCTGGTTGCCGTGACACCCCAACTTCCTGATAAATCGCTGGAGCAGGTCAACAAGGCTGGCTATCCCTTCGCGATCCTCAGCGATCTCGATAGCCAGGTGATGCGTGACTACAACCTCTATTTCGAGGTGCCGCCAGAACTCAGCGAGGTCTACAAACATGCCATGGGCTTGGATCTGGCCGATTACAACGGTACAGGGCGTTATGTATTGCCAGTCCCGGGCACCTTTGTGATCGATAGCCGCGGAATTATCCGTGGGGCCTTTGCCAAAACCGATTACACCCAGCGTATAGAGCCCAGCGCTATCCTGGAAGTCATCAAGACCATGCCTGTGGTTACGATTCAGTAGCCTGTATTGGCATACACTGCAGACATGGAACTGATCGATACTCATTGTCATATCGATGTCGAGGACTTCGACCCGGATCGGGACGAAATCCTCGCGCGTTGTCGGCAGCAGGGTATTGCCCGAATCGTAGTACCCGCTGTGCTTGCGCGTAGTTGGCAGTCTCTGCTGGATCTTTGCCGGCGTGAGTCTGGGCTGTTGCCGGCTCTCGGGCTGCATCCGATCTACCTCACCCAGCACAGTGACGCCGATATTGAGTCATTGGCCGCCTGGGTTGAACGCGAAAAGCCGGTGGCTGTGGGTGAGATAGGCTTGGATTATTTTGTCGAGACCTTGGATCATGCCCGCCAGCAGCATTTGTTCGAGGCGCAACTGCAAGTGGCCCGTGACGCCGACTTACCGATCATATTGCATGTGCGCAAGGCCCATGATCAGGTGTTAGCAACGCTCAAACGCTATCAGGTCCACGGTGGTATCGCGCATGCCTTCAATGGCAGCCTGCAGCAGGCGCAGCAGTATATCGACCTGGGTTTCAAACTCGGCTTCGGTGGGATGCTGACCTATGAGCGATCTAACAAGCTACGCCGTCTGGCGAAAGAATTGCCGCTGGAGGTGCTGGTATTGGAAACCGACGCGCCCGATATGACCGTGGCGGCGCACCATGGTGAACGCAACAGTCCGGAATACCTCCCGGATTGTCTGCGGGCCTTAGCTGAAGTTCGGGACGAGGATCCCGTACTGGTCGCAGCCGCGACGACCCGTAATGCGGAACAGGTGCTCGGGCTGAGTAGTTGAGTTTGGTATCTTTGGCGTTGGGTTAACAGTCGAATCATCTTGGCATCATCCTTTGCGAGGGAGTGTCGGACGCGCGGCTAGCGCCGCTGAATCCGACCTACAAGACTACGCATAACAAGCGTAGGTCGGTTTCTGGCCGAAGGCCGCGTCCGACAGGTCCAACGGGTGAAACTCAATAATCAGTTTACTTAACAAAGTGGAATTTCGATGAAGTGCGTTATTTATAAAGGCGATCGAAAACAGGACACCTATCTCTATATTGAACGCGAAGGGGATTTCAGCCGCGTGCCGGAGGCCTTGCTCAAATTGCTTGGCATGCTGGAATGGGTGATGGCGTTGGAGTTGACCCCAGACCGCACACTGGCACAGGCCGATGCGGAACAGGTTCGCCGACAACTCAAAGAGCATGGCTATTATTTGCAGATGCCACCGCAGGATGATTCGGTGCTGCAGTGAATACTATTGTTCAGATAGTTGGCAGTGCGACGGTACAGGATTGCAGATCTACGCTACCGCCGTCACTGAGTGCCTGATAGAGCTTCCAGAATTTATCATCGACTTGTTTCACGCGAGGTTTCGACTTGACGTTCAGAAAACGTCCTGCGGCGCGTGGGCCCGCGTTATAGGCAGCGTAGGTCGCTCGCGCAAGATCACCTTGATTGCCGCTTTGCTTGGCGATAGGTCGTGCATAGAGACGTAGATATCGCAGCAGGATGCGCGTACCTGCTGTGGCGTTGTAGCCAGTGTCTTTTTTCAGACGTTCAATATCAAAGATGCCACGCCAGACACTGGGATTGATCTGCATTATGCCAATGCTCCCGCTCGGCGAGCGCACATAGCTGGTAGCACCGTCCTGCTGCACATATTGACGCCAACAGCTTTCGATCAAGGCCGTTGTGGATAACAGGTAGCTGAAATCGGCCAACTCTTCCATTGTTAGATGGGCATGCGCCAGTTCACGGGCGCGCACAGCCTCAAGCAGAGCTGCAACCATAATGCGGTAGACATCCAGTTCATCTGTGTTGGGTATCCAGGGATCAAGGCGTTCTGACAAATGTTGCAGAATGTCAGGTGCTGCCTCGGCCTGCGCCGCAGGGATGAAAAAATCCAGCCAATTTCTGTACAGCGAACTCGACGGCACGGTTTGTATGGGGTCCGGCGTGGTCGGCTGCTGATCATCATTAAGATTAAACAGATCCTGTAGGAACGGGTCCAGATCCCAATTGAACTCCAACGGATCACTCACATCCATCGGCCGCATCGCACGCGCCAGTCGGCGTAATCCGTTTTCCGACATTTCGAAGTTAAGACCGGGTGCCGTCTTGTCGAGCAGCATCAGTGTGTCGCCGGCCGTCAGGAATGTCAGGTAGGGCAACAACTGTCCTGATAATTGACCGCGCTGACTGGCTTCCGTCATGAGGTCACGCAAGTCATTCCAGGCACGGACGAACAGCTCGCGGGTTGGGTCGCCACTGGTTTGTTCGGCTTCTCCCGACAATATCGCCGTTACCTGATAGCGGCTGTTGAGCAAGATCTCCAACAGTCGAATACGGATGTCGGTGTCTTCGATACTTAGCCCCAGATTGCGGATGATGTACACCAGAAAGGCATCCCAGGCCTGCGATGTTTTCTCAAAGCTGGCGAGTTCTTCGCTGGACAAGGGCGTTTCGCTGGGCGCCGGTGTCATTGCAGCCTGGGGAAGGTATTGATCCGGCACGTCGAGCACCAGGGGGATGTTTAATTCATCCTGACTTACTTTCAAGATCGTAGCGCGGGCTGAGCCTAGAATGGCATCGATCTGCTGCACCTGGGATTCCGGCATAAAATTGTGCAGTACAGTTGCCACTTCAGTGCGAGGTGGTCGCAGATCGATCTGGAATGCCTCCAAGCGCGGTCGCATGATACGGGCCACCAGTTTCCAGACAAGCTCGGCAACCAGACTTTTATTGCCTTTGTCGTCGATTAGTTCGGTATTCAGCAGACGATAGCGCAGGAGATGGTCCGGTGTGATGTAAGGTTCAAGCTCAAACCGGGCCTGTCCTTTCCAGGTGATAGCACCATAGCAACTGCCGAACCACTCCGGGCCGAATTTGAGATTGGCCCGAGTCTTCACCTGCAGTTTCTCACCCGTGGTTTCCAGTTGCAGTCCGGTCAGTTCGATAAACCGACAATCACCTTGGCGGAAGATTTCTGCGGGTGTGGAGCCGTGAATGCCAAGCGTGTCACTCAGCGACGACTGCAAAAGTGTAATTGGCAGGCGTAGTGGAAGGGTCACCTCGGATGAAGAGGCCACACCAATACCCAGCAGCGACAAGAGTATGCCGGTGAGTAACAAGAGTTTTATTCGGGTGCGATGTAAGGTCGTGTCAGTGTTCACTGTTGTACCCATGTGGGTGGTCCGCGAGGAATATCTTGCGACGCCGCGCATAGTTACACAGCATTCTGAATAATATCCATAGCCCTTCGTGTGCATGGCTGGACTGAACGCAGTGAGAGATGTCGGTTATGAATCGCAGGCAAAAAAAACCCCGCCTTGTTAGGCGGGGAAATGTCTCGATATCGCCCCCTGTTAACCACCATCGGCGTTGCGCGAACCACATGGCAGTGAATAGCGAACCGAGTTACATCCGATACTCGCTGGGCTACGAAAATGCGTAAGCCAGTGCTGGAAACGCGGGTATCGGGAGCCCGGACCAAAGGTCCGAGGCGAGGCCATAGTTTAGCCTGTTTGGGTACCAGATCGAGAGGGGAAATTAAGTATTTTTTTCCGGCCGCTGCGGCCACATTCGATCTGGATTAATTCGCTACGTTATCCACTAAAATTTTGTAACTATATGAAATATATATTTTATAAATAATACTGCTGAGATTGCATGGGATTAGCTGGATTACGCACACAGTACCCCATTATTGCAAACATGCCAGCAGATCAGTGGGTTGTATAAACCTTGATAATTTTGATGAATATTAGGCCAATTTCCCGCCATTGGCAGCTATGACTTGATCTTGTGGTTAGATCAAGTCTAGATTGCCGTTCACGGCAAGTCGGAACACCCCAAATGGCTCAGAATCAGAGCGGTCGCATGGGATTTTGAGTGCTGGGCCATCTGGGCGATGCGCACGTTCGCCCGACAAAATTTAGATTGGCGGTAACGGAGAATAATGACGACCACGATCTATACACTCGGGCATGCCAACCACAGTTTCGAAGAGCTAGTGTCTATGTTGCAATTGGTGGGTGTTATGACGCTAGTCGATGTTCGCCAATATCCGCAGTCTGTACGGCATCCACATTTTGGTCAGGATAATCTACGTGTCTCCATGGATGGGATGGGCATCGAATACCATTGGGCGGGTCGTCAATTGGGTGGCCATCGGCAGGCACGAGCGAACTCCCTGCACACCGCCTTGGTGGATGAGGGGCTGCGCGGTTACGCAGACTACATGGATGGCGAAGCCTTCAAAAAGGGCGTCGCGCAATTGCTTAATCTGGCCAATCGCGCGTCAACTGCAATGTTGTGTGCAGAAGCTGAGCCGCTACAGTGCCACCGCTCATTGATTGCGGACTTTCTGACCCTTCAGGGTATCGAAGTCATTCATTTATTAGCGCCAGGACAGCAGCGGCAGCATTCGTTGCGTGCGGAAGTCCGCCGGGAGTCGCAGCAGCTGGTCTATGATCGTTTTGCGACTGCGTAACTGGTGCTTGATATAGGAGAAAGCAACTCATGATGGGATCACACAAATCGGTAAGCATACCCACAGTGGAAGAGGCCTTGCCCGGCCGTAGTGAACCTATGCAGGTACCCGAACGCCATTTTGTGAATGGCAACCCTCTTCAGCCGCCGTTCCCGGAAGGTTATGCCAAAGTGATATTCGGGTTGGGTTG
>JBGSOE010000291.1:0-27753 GCA_041739295.1 Thiohalobacterales bacterium
CTGGTTCCAGAAGAACGCCGCATCGGAGAGGCGCGGCCGCACTACACGTTCGTTACCGGCCTTCACCTGCGCCGGATCACGGCTGATAATGTTGGCGATGGTGATGAAATGCGGTAATAGCTTGCCCTGTTCATCGACGACCGGAAAATATTTCTGATTGTCCTGCATGGTCGAGATCAACGCCTCGGCGGGCACGTCCAGAAAACGCGTTTCAAAACTACCGGTAATAGCGCACGGCCATTCCACCAGTGCAGTGACTTCATCAAGCAGATCATCATTGATGAGTGCCTTGCCACCGGCGGCAACGCCGGCTTCAATGACCTGGCCGCGGATCGCCTCGCGGCGGGCGGCGAAATCAACCATGACACGGCCTTCGGTTTCCAGCAGTGGTGCATACGCGGCCGGCTCGCCAATGTAGATAGGTTCTGGATGATGGAAGCGGTGACCACGGGTTTCACGCCCACTCTTCACACTCAAAATTTCCGTGTCGATTATCTCGTCACCGAACAGCAATACGATCCAATGCACGGGGCGGACAAATTCGGCGGTACCAGCACCCCAGCGCATGCGTTTGGGAATAGGTAATTGTTGAAGAGATTGCGTGACAATGTCGGGGATCAATTCCGCCGTACTGCGACCGTGCTCCAGCATCCGCGAGACCAGCCAGACACCCTTGTCGGTTTCGAGTTTTTCCAATTGGTCGACAGTGACGCCGCAGGATTTCGCGAAGCCCTGTGCCCCGGGTGTCGGATTGCCTTCGCCATCAAAGGCAGCTGTCAAGGCTGGACCACGACGGACCTGTTCGCGATCAGCTTGCGCAACGGCAAGCTGTTCGATCCATATCGCCAGGCGTCGCGGTGCGGCATAGCTGTGCAGGGTGCCGCAGCCGAGACCGGCCTGTTCCAGGCCCTTGCGTACACCTTCTGTGAAGGCTTGGCTCAGGCGTAGTAATGCCTTGGGCGGCAATTCTTCAGTGCCAATCTCGATCAGAAGGTCGCGGTACTCGCTCATGCGCCGCCTCCCTGTTTGAGCATCGGGAAGCCGAGCGCTTCGCGGGCCTCGAAATAGGCTTGCGCACAGGCGCGTGCAAGTGTGCGTACGCGTAGGATGAAGCGTTGGCGTTCGGTGACGGATATGGCGCTACGCGCATCAAGAAGATTAAACGTGTGCGAGGCCTTCAACACCATTTCATAGGCTGGCAAGGGGAGGCCGGCCTCTATCAGCTTTTGGCTTTGCTGCTCGCACACATCAAACCAATGGAACAATTCCTCGACCGGCGCGTGTTCAAAATTGAAAGTCGACATCTCAACTTCATTTTGATGAAACACATCACCGTAGGTCACGTTACCCTGCGGGCCACGTGTCCAGATCAGATCGAAGACGCTCTCCACACCCTGCAGGTACATGGCGATGCGTTCCAGGCCGTAGGTGATTTCCCCGGTGACCGGTCGGCAATCGAGGCCACCAACCTGCTGGAAATAGGTGAACTGGGTGACTTCCATACCGTTCAGCCAGATCTCCCAGCCTAGCCCCCAGGCGCCAAGCGTTGGCGATTCCCAGTTGTCTTCAACAAAACGAATGTCATGCACCAATGGATCAATGCCAAGGCTGCGCAGCGAATCGAGATAGAGTTCCTGAATATCCAGCGGCGAAGGTTTAAGAACCACCTGAAACTGGTAGTAGTGTTGCAGACGATTGGGATTCTCACCATAACGGCCATCGGTAGGCCGGCGCGACGGTTGCACATAGGCAGCGCGCCAGGGTTCCGGTCCGATGGAACGGAGGAAGGTGGCCGGGTGAAAGGTACCGGCACCCACCTCCAAATCAAGGGGTTGCAGGATGACGCAGCCCTGCGCCGCCCAGTATTCCTGGAGCGCCAGGATCAGGCCTTGGAAGGTTGTGACATCGCGCCCCGATGTGTTACCGGGCGCACGGGTGGAATCCGCAGACATCGACATGAATCAACTGCTTAAGCTAAGGGAGTCGGCAGTATAGCGGGTCGGCTGGCGGGAGGTAAGAAGGCGGATAGAGCAAGTGCGGTGGGTCGATGGGGGTGGGGACAGAGCACACTCTGTCCCCAGGGTCGAAACTCAGAACTGGAGACCGCCGGACAAGGAGACCAAGTCGGCACTCAGCTGGGTATCGTAATGTTCCCATTCAACGCGCACAAAGAATTGATCCATGAAGCGCATGCTGGCGCCAACACCGTACATGAGATCGGTGCCGTCATAGCTGACTGTATTGACATCCTGATCCCAGAAATACGCGCCTGCCTTAGCATAGACACTATAATCTTCGTAGAATGGCAGCGCGGCTATACCGGCGACCATAAAGCCGTCGGTCTCGAGATCGACATTGTTCTTGTTCATGTCGCCGAGATCTACCCAGCCGGCCTCGAACCCAAAGTTGTCTGTGATCATCATGCCACCAAAGATCTTCCAGCCCATATCCGACTCATCCATACTCAGCTGGGTACCATTGAAGCTGGCCGAATCGTCAATATTTGACGATCCGACACCCATGCCGACAAAACGATCCCCCGCGTAGGCGCCGCTGCTGATCAGCAGTGTGGCTATCAGTCCGATCCATGCAGTTTTTTTCATACTAACTCCTCCACCCATGTGTTATTTGATTGTGTACCTGCCCAGTGAGGCCATTATCTTATATCTGGCATCACGGAAAGCCGGAAATTTATCTACTCAGCTGTGCGCATGGTGATCACCAACTCGATCAACGGCGTTTTGTGCGCACTGCCGGTTACGTGCAAGCCCCGGGGATGGTAAGCCGCAGCCCGCCGACTGACAACCGCCCTGTTGATTCGCTACGAGTTTCCGCGCGGAGCGACTATACCTGCGCAGCTCTCCTGTATTGGCGCGAAATCTGCATTTATTTCGACATAAAGCCGACACGGCATCCCGCCGCTAGAGGATTAACAGGAGGCACCTGATGACTCAGCTAATCCTAGAACCCACAGCCACGGCGCAGTGGCATGCCTTGGTCAGCGAGGCTGAAGCAGCGGCAGCACGAACCTTGGATGAGACACTGGAGAGTTATCTGGTGTTTTTGTTGATGCGCTTTGTTGCCCGTCCCGATCTCGCGGGACGTACCCTGGCTGTAGAGTATCTACGTGGTAGTGCCGCGCAGGGTCAGTTGCAGGAGGCACAGTTGCGAGACGTGGGCGATCTCTGCTTGTTATTATCCGGCATGTATCCACAACATGCCGAACGCAGACGGGTACGCGTGTCCTATTACGTCGATCTGGGACGGGGTGCTTACGGTCAGCTGGCCGAGCGGCTACGCCATGCAGGTGCAGGCGTTTATCATCAGTTATGTCAGGGATTCGTGGCGCTCATGGATGTCTTGCAGGCCATGCGTTCATTGGACGGGAAGCCGGTTATGGCGCCATTGCAAAGCCTAGAGCTGTGGGCGGCTACCGGCAGCCAGTCGGCGTGGCAACGGCTACGGGAACAGACTGATGCGCTTCCAGTGATTGTTGATGCCGCGTCGCAGAAATCCCACTAACCGGTCATCAACAGCAACTATCGATTGGCGTGTTCACGCTGGATTCTAAGGAACCTCTGATTAATTCGCTGAAGCGGCATCTGCCGCGTTGCAGCCGGGCTCAAAATACTCATTTACGCCGTGTAAACTCCGTTTTTTCGCCCGTCTGCGCCTTGCATCTGCTCGCTTGATCAAATTAATCAGAGGTTCCCTAAGTAATACCCCGTTTTTCTACCGGTAAACCCGCGCGCCCCGGCGCTGCCAGCCCACTTCATTTGGGCTACTATAGCGGCCCATTCTTCCCAGGTAGGCAGCATGTCGGGTAAACGCAAAGCAGTGGCGCTGATTTCCGGTGGCCTGGATTCCATGCTCGCGACCAAAGTTATGCTAGAGCAGGGCATTCAGGTTGAGGGAATCAATTTCTTCACCGGTTTCTGCGTCGAAGGCCACACCCACGCCATCCGCAAGCAAGATAGCGCCAAACCCAAACGCAATAACTCCCTATGGGTGGCCGAGCAACTGGGCATCAAGCTGCACATTATCGACGTCATCGAAGAATATAAAGATGTCGTGCTCAACCCCAAGCACGGTTATGGCGCCAATCTCAATCCCTGTCTCGACTGCAAGATTTTCATGGTGCACAAGGCACTGGAATGGATCGAGGAGAATGGCTTCGATTTCATTATCACCGGTGAAGTGGTAGGCCAACGCCCCATGTCGCAGCGTAAGGACACCATGCCAGTAGTGGCGCGAGAATCCGGTGCCGAAGATCTCTTGGTGCGTCCACTGTGCGGTAAGAAACTACCCGCGACACTGCCCGAGCGCGAAGGCTGGATCGAGCGTGATTGGCTATATGATTTCAGCGGCCGTTCACGAAAACCGCAGATGGCGCTTGCAGCTCAGTATGGCTTTACCGAATACGCGCAGCCGGCTGGCGGCTGCTGCTTCCTCACCGACGTGCAGTATTCGGTTAAGCTGGCAGATCTGTGGAAGTCGCGCGGCGAGCGTCGTTATGAGTTGGACGATATCATGTTGCTCAAGGTGGGTCGGCATCTGCGTCCACGCCCGCATTTCAAACTCATCATCGGCCGCGAAGAAGGCGAGAATAATTTTCTGGAAGGTTATCGCAAACAGTTTGTGCATTTGCGTGCACTGAACATTGATGGTCCATTGGCGTTGCTTGACGGTGTCGCTAACGATAATGATATCGAGCTGGCGGCACGCTTGGTCTGTCGTTTCGGCAAAGGTCGTGATGCCGAACATGTGGAGATTATGGTCACCGATAAACAAGGTGCGAGCAGAATTCTGAATGTGGCACCCTTGACGGCTGACGCCATACCGCAAGAGTGGTACGTATGAGCGAACAGGATCTGGATGCGCGCAACCTGCTGTGTCCGCTGCCGGTGATCCGTACGCAGGATGCCGTGAAACGCCTACATCAAGGCGATACGCTGCGAGTGCATTGCACCGATCCCGGTGCGCTGCATGATATTCCGACCTGGTGTCGGATCAACGGACATTTAGTGCGCGACATTCAGCAGGACGGCCGCGATATCACTATTACAGTGGAAGTCACGGACGGAGCGGTCTAAAGCGTGAATCAGCAAGTCACCCTTGATGCAATGCCAACCGAACATGCCGGGCATCAACGCTATTTAAAAATTCGCCGCGTTACACTGGTGGGAGCTGGCATCAATGCCGTATTGGCGATCATCAAGCTCTTGTTCGGTTATCTGGCGCATTCCCAGGCACTCATCGCCGACGGTTTGCATTCACTCTCGGATCTTGCCAGTGATTTTTTGCTGCTGTTCGCGGCCAAACATGCCTCGCGTGATGCCGATGAAGATCATCCCTATGGTCATGGGCGTATCGAAACCTTGTTTGGGATTGTGCAGGGCTCAATCCTTGGTGTCTTTGCGCTGGGCATCGCCTACGATGCCGGTCAGCGTCTGTTCGATCCCGCTCGTCTGTTGCAACCGGAATCCTCCGCATTACTGATTGCACTGGTATCAGTGTTGGCGAAGGAAGGTCTGTATCACTACACCATCCGCGCCGCGCGTAAATTGCGCTCCAACATGCTGCGTGGCAATGCCTGGGATCACCGCAGTGACGCCATCTCATCTGTCATCGTCATGGTGGGTGTGGCCGGTACCCTTGGTGGTTTGCCATACCTTGATGCCCTGGCCGCCATAGGCGTGGCCTTGATGATTATCAAAATCAGTTGGGCATTAATCTGGCAAAGTGTGCGCGAGCTGATCGATACTGCGCTGGATGCCAAAGAGGTGGAAAAGATCCGCGGTAAAATTATGAAGGTCAGCGGCGTGGAGCGTGTACATATGCTGCGCACGCGTACCAGTGGCCGCGATGCACTGGTCGATGTGCACATTCAGGTGGATCCAGCCCTGAGCGTATCCGAGGGCCATCACATCGGTGAAAAGGTGCGCGATGACCTGATTGCTGAGATTGAAGAGGTGGCGGACGTCACCGTGCATATAGACCCGGAAGATGACGAAACCTCTTCACCCTGCGATCATTTGCCGCTGCGCGATGAGCTTCTGCCGCTCCTGCGTAAGCACTGGCAGGACCTGCCGGCGGCGGGGTCCATTGAGGATGTCACCCTGCACTATTTAGACGGTGAGATTCACGTGGACCTGGTTCTACCATTAGAATGTGCGCCGGACCGGACCACGGCCCTGGCGCTCATGGCCGAATTTCAGCGCCGTGCAGATGCCATTGAGGGTATTGGAGGTGTCAGCCTCCTCTATCGGTGATGGCACTAAATTGGTGCGTTCCTGGGATTGAGTGCACAAAAAAGGGGCTAAACGAGGGCGGCGTAAGGCCAGAATTTATAGAATGCTTTGATTAATATCGTTATTTTTCTGTGGCATAGTTCGTGCTCAAATGTGGGCACGATTTATTTTCGCTGCCTAAATCGAGCCGCTGAAACGGATCGCCCGATGCAGCTTTTTGAAACCTTACCTTGTGGAGAGAGACCATGACAGTAGCCAAGGTACAAAAAATGATGAAGGACAACGCCACCAAGTTCGTTGACCTTCGTTTCACGGATACCAAGGGCAAAGAACAGCACGTGACGGTTCCCGCGAGCACCGTCGATGCTGGCTTCTTTAAAGATGGCAAGATGTTTGATGGTTCTTCGATTTCCGGTTGGAAGGGCATCAATGAATCCGACATGGTGCTGATGCCGGATACCTCGACCATTGTCATGGACCCGTTCTCGGATGAATCGACCATGATCATCCGCTGCGACATTCTCGAACCCAACACCATGAAAGGTTACGAGCGCGATCCGCGTTCGCTGGCGATTCGTGCCGAGGCCTATCTGAAGTCCACCGGCATCGCCGATACCGCGTACTTCGGTCCGGAAAATGAATTCTTCATCTTCGACGACGTACGCTGGGGTTCAAACATCAGCGGCTCGTTCTGCAAAGTGGATTCCGACGAGGCGTCCTGGAACACCGAGCGCGTATATCAGGACGGCAACATGGGCCACCGCCCGACCGTGAAAGGCGGTTATTTCCCGGTACCGCCGGTTGATGCCCTGCATGACCTGCGTGGCGCCATGTGTCTGGCCCTGGAAGAAATGGGCCTGGGCGTTGAAGTGCACCACCACGAAGTGGCGACGGCAGGCCAATGCGAAATTGGCGTGCTGTTCGGCACCCTGGTCAGGAAGGCCGACGAAGTTCAGATTCTGAAATACGTGATTCAGAACGTCGCCCATGCCTACGGCAAGACCGCGACTTTCATGCCCAAGCCCATCGTTGGCGACAATGGCAGCGGCATGCACGTGCATCAGTCGCTGGCCAAGGCCGGCAAGAACCTGTTCGCCGGTAACAAATATGGTGGCCTGTCCGATATCGCCCTGTACTACATCGGCGGCATTATCAAGCACGCGCGTGCGCTGAATGCCTTCACCAATGCCTCGACCAACTCCTACAAGCGCTTGGTCCCGGGTTTCGAAGCGCCAGTCATGCTGGCCTATTCCGCCCGCAACCGTTCCGCCTCGATTCGTATTCCGCACGTGCCGAATCCGAAGGGCCGCCGTATCGAAATCCGATTCCCGGATTCGACCGCCAACCCTTACCTGGCCTTCTCGGCCATGATGATGGCCGGCCTCGACGGCATCCAGAACAAGATTCACCCTGGCGATGCCATGGATAAGGATCTGTACGATCTGCCGCCGGAAGAGGAAAAGAAGATCCCGCAGGTCTGCCACGCGCTGGATCAGGCGCTGGACGCCCTCGACAAGGATCGCAAGTTCCTGAAGACTGGTGGCGTGTTCACCGACGATGTCATCGACGCTTATATCGCGCTGAAGATGAATGAGGTCACCCGCATTCGGATGACCACGCATCCGATCGAGTTCGACATGTACTACAGCCTGTAAGACATCAGGTTTTGCTGTATTGATCAACGCCTCCGCAAGGTGGCGTTGTCATTTGCGGGCAAGATAACGCAAGCCAATAGTTGCATCCCAACCGGCATGGACTTATGTTTGGTGCATGCGCAAATTACTGTCTGTAATCCTCATGGTCCTGCTGCCCGCGTTGTCGCCGGCGGCGGTTTATAAATGGACCGATGCTGATGGCTCGGTGCATTTCACCGACAGCCCTCGCGAAGGCGCGGAGGAGGTGCATGTGGCGCCACCGCAGACCTACACACCGGCGCCGCTGCCACCGATCACCCCGCGTCCCGAAGCGCCGCCGCCCCCGGTTGATTACACCCGCTTTGATCTGACCGCGCCGGCTGAAGAAACCACATTGCGTGATAACACCGGCGCCATCACCGTGACTTTTGCCTTGGAGCCAGCGCTTAAGGTTCAGCGCGGCCATAAGCTGCAGGTGCTCTTGGACGGCCAAGCGCAACCGCCCGTAGAGGCCAACACCGTCATTTTGAACAATGTCGATCGCGGTACCCACACTCTCCAGGGCCAAATCGTCGATGCCCGTGGCGAGGTACTCATGAGCAGCCAAGCCATAACGGTGCATTTGTTCAGAGAATCCATCCTGGGGCCCAATCGGGCCCGACCCTCACCGCACTGACCTGATGTAGTGCACTACTATAGTGCGTATAATGTCCTGATATCGCGCACGAACGCGCCCGCCAATTATTAGTCTGCCAGATCAGATCATTTTCAGACTGCGTAATCATCTGTTTATTAAAAGATTATTAGGCAACATGGTAAAGACCCTAGGTAGCGACTGACAAACGTCTATTTTGGTTTGCTTCTTGCTACCACTGGGTAATGGATGCACTGCAGATGAAAGTGGGTACTCGGGATAACCGCATATTAGAGGGCATGAGCACGGCTGTGCTGGTGTTCAACCGTGCTTTGCACCTGTCCTATATGAACCCCGCCGGTGAAATGCTGCTGGATATCAGTGCACGACAGGCAAACGACCTGCAGATACAGGACCTGTTCGTGGGCGCGCATGAACTGGCAGAGCGGCTGCGGCACGCACTGAACAGCAATCACCCCTATACCGAACATGAGTTGCATTTGCAGTTGCCGAGCGGGCGTGAAATCACCGTCGACTGCGTAGTGACGCTGATGTTTGATCAGGTCGGCGGCAATGAAGTACTCGTGGAGTTCACCCAGATTGACCGGCATCTGCGCCTGGCGCGGGAAGAAAATCTACTGGAGCAGCATCAGGCGGCTCGGCAATTGGTGCGCGGTCTGGCACACGAAATTAAAAATCCGCTGGGTGGATTACGTGGCGCAGCGCAGTTATTGGAGCGCGAACTCGCCAACGAAGATCTCAAGGAATATACGCGCATCATTATCGGTGAGGCCGATCGTTTGCGAACCCTGGTCAACCGCATGCTGGGTCCCAATCAATTGCCACAATTAAGAACCTGCAATATCCATCAGATTGTCGAACATGTGCGCAATCTGGTGGCGGCCGAAGAACATGACGAACTGTTACTGGTGCGTGACTACGATCCCAGCATCCCGGATTTCAAGGCGGATCCGGAACAGCTGATCCAAGCGTTGCTCAACATCGTGCGCAATGCCGCGCAGGCGTTGCAGGGCAAAGGCCAGATCATTCTGCGTACACGTACCATGCGCCAAGTCACCCTGGGCCAGAAACGCCACAAACTGGTAGCGCGCGTCGATATCATAGACAACGGTCCCGGCATACCGACCGACATGCTGGAAACCATCTTCTATCCGATGGTCACCGGTCGGGCTGAGGGCACGGGTCTGGGGCTGTCCATCGCGCAATCACTTGTGAATGTGCATGGCGGGCTGATCGAATGCAGCAGTCACGCCGGCCATACCGAATTCACCATACTGTTACCACTGGAGCCATTGGATGACCATGGGCGATAAAATTTGGGTGATCGATGATGATCGCTCTATACGCTGGGTGTTGGAAAAGGCACTCAAACAAGCGGATATGGATGTGTCCAGTTTTTCAGGCGCAACCGGCGTGCTGGATGCACTTGAGCGCGGCCGTCCAGATGCCTTGATTACCGATATTCGCATGCCCGGCGTAAATGGTCTGGATCTATTATCGGATATCAACGCACGCTATCCTGATCTGCCGGTCATCATTATGACCGCACACTCTGATCTCGACAGTGCCGTCGCGGCTTACCAAGGTGGCGCCTTCGAATATTTACCGAAACCCTTTGATGTCGATGAAGCAGTCGCATTGGTGCAACGCGCCGTGGACCATCGGCGTCGCCAGCAAGGAAACGGCGCACCTCCGAACATCACACCAACACCAGAGATCATTGGTGAAGCTCCGGCCATGCAGGAGGTCTTCCGTGCCATCGGCCGGTTGTCGCGCTCCAACATCACGGTTTTGATCAACGGCGAATCGGGTACCGGCAAGGAATTGGTGGCGCATGCACTGCATCGTCACAGTCCGCGCAAAGAGCAGCCCTTTATTGCGCTGAATATGGCGGCAATCCCGCGCGATCTGCTGGAGTCGGAATTATTCGGCCATGAACGCGGTGCGTTTACCGGCGCGCAAAATCGCCGCGTCGGCCGCTTCGAACAAGCCGACGCTGGCAGTTTGTTTCTGGATGAGATCGGCGACATGCCAGCGGAATTGCAGACGCGATTGTTACGCGTACTGGCCGATGGCGAGTTTTATCGTGTCGGTGGCCACATGCCGGTCAAAGTGGATGTGCGTATTATCGCGGCGACGCATCAGAACCTCGAGCAGCTGGTCAAGGAAGGGCGCTTCCGCGAAGACCTTTATCACCGTCTAAACGTCATTCGCATTCACATACCACCACTGCGTGAGCGGCGTGAAGATATCCCGTTATTGCTGCGCTTCTTTCTGGACCGCGCCGCGCAGGAATTGAATGTTGAATCTAAAGTGATTCGCCCCGAAGTGGCGAATTACCTCGCGCACATAGAATGGCCCGGCAATGTTCGCCAGTTGGAAAATCTGTGTCGCTGGCTGACGGTGATGGCCGCGAGTCGCGAAGTCCATTTGGATGATTTACCACCAGAGTTAGTGGAGAGTACACCAGCGACGGCTGGCATGGGCGCCAGTGGTATGACCTGGGAACAGTCATTGCAGCGCTGGGCCGATCAGGAACTCGCGAATGGCGCACAGGGTTTGCTGGATAGTGCCGTCCCCGCATTTGAACGCATCATGATCGAGGCGGCCTTGAAGCGTACCAGCGGCCGTCGTCAGGACGCCGCGCGTTTACTCGGCTGGGGTCGCAACACACTGACCCGCAAGATCAAGGAACTGGGGATGGATGAAGGCGCGTCACAGGAGTGAGGCTTCAGCAGTAGGATGTGGTGAGTGAAGTGAACTGTGCACGCACGCGTTCTATAAAATGTAGGGTGGGTTAGCGTTGTTTGCGTAACCCACCAGCGTTGCGTAGCAACACAATTCGAATTTCTGTGAGCTCGGGGGTGCCATTATCACGCAGCACCTCACCATACTCAGGGCAACCTACAGCGTTTTGCTTTCACTGCGCAGCGCAGCGCCGATCGCCAGCACGGATTCACCAATCTGATCAGCCGGTACCTTGTCCGCACCGTCGACGATTTCAGAAAGCTCCAACATACGCACTTTGAGCCCGATACTGTTGCTTAGACTTTCGATCAGGCCCGGTAGTGGCTCGGCAAGCGGTGTGATCAGAAGATGTGTGATGGGCGCCTGCTGGAAATGCCGATCGTAATAATCCAATGAGCGCTGCACTTCTAAAGCCAGCCCATCAAACAGCGCTTCGGTGTGGCCATTGGTGATGGCCTCGCGCAGACGTTCCAGTCCCAGATCCAGCGTACGCGCCAGATATAGGGTGCGATTACGGCACAGCGCCATCAACCCGCGTTGCGCGCCGAAATACAACATGGCAACGCCCTGTTCATCTTCCGGCAATTGCGCGGCGAGATTGCGTAGCGCGAGTTCGGGGATATCAATCACACTTAAATTAATGCCGGCATCCTGTAGACTATCTGCAAGTTGTTTGACGTCAGCGCTACGACTGACCACCACATAGAGATGGGTCTTGCCGCGCGCGCTGCTGGCGGGTGCATCGAACACGTCCAGCACCGCATCATCGACATGAAAATCGATCAGCTCACGGATGCGCCAGCGTACCGCGGCGCGCAACTCGGGTGCGGGAACCTCGGGCGACTCGATCAGCAGCAAGTGGTAACTGCCCAACGGCATCACCGTATGACATTCCTGATGGCTCAGGTCGTATTGGCGCGCCAGTTTCGACAGCTGATTCGCATCACTGGCCTCGATATGGCAGAAGCGCAGTTTGCCGCGTGCGCCATTGGGCTGATCGACCTGCGCGAGGACAATCTTTCCGGCATCGATCACCGTGCCGGTCTTGCAGGTCTGCGAGTGCGATTTGCCGAACGGTAGTGCGGGCCATTTCATAGCGGGGATCCCGTTTCAAAACCTGAACGATAGTAGCAAGGCTGGTTAAGGACTCCAAGCAAGCATAGTTTTGTGTCTCGGATCATAAAATGATTTCCCGCCACTGCTGCAGCCCGGTAGTACCGCCACCGACTGGAAACGAGACCGCATTCAAGTCGCGATTACTGGCGGGCGTACTGACAGTGGGCCAGTTATTGCCGGACCGCTGAGTCGCTGAGCCGTCTTGGCCAACGGCATAACAACTGCCGCTGCCGAGGCAAAATATATCGTATAGATCTTCATTAAGCGTGGCGTTGGCAGGGGCAGTAACATTATTCCAGTTGGAGCCATTCCAGTGCACTATCGTACCGTGTGAGTTGCGGCTGTCGCCTACCGCCCAACAGTCAATGTTGGAAACGCAACTAATACCATAGAGATTTTCGTCCGGGCTGTTGTTATTGACGGCATCGCTCCAGGTGCTGGTAGCTGAATTCCAGCGCACGATGGTACCGTGGTTGTTGTCGGCATCGCCTACTGCCCAACATTCCGCAGCAGAGACACAATGGATAGCGGCAAGATCAACATCGGGCGTGGCGTTATTGAAGGTGAGACTGCCACCGGTTTCACCCTCCCAGCTGCTGCCATCCCAATGCACGATAAGCCCGTCGTTGCTGTAGGCTTCTCCGACCGCCCAGCAGTTGTTCAAAGCGACACAGAACACGCCGAATAGATCACGGTTGGGTATATTGCTGGTAAAACCGCCGCCGGTTTCATCCTCCCAGCTACTGCCATCCCAATAGATGATGGTGCCATTATCACCCACCGCCCAGCAGCTTGAGCTGGATAGACAGTGCACGGCATTGAGATCACGATTCGGGCTATCGTTAATGGCAGAGCTGATGTTGCTCCAGGTGCTGCCAATCAGGCGGACGATGGAGCCGCGGCCGCCATTGCGTTGTCCTACCGCCCAGCAGTCGCTGCCTGTGATGCAAGAAAGACCATTAAGGGTAGTATTGTTGGCGTTATTGGTGAAACCACCGATGATTTCATCCTGCCAAGCGTTACCATCCCACTTATAGATGGTGCCGTTCTGACCCACGGTCCAACCGCTTGAGGAAACAACCAGATCACCTTCGATAAGGCGTTGCGCGGAGACGCTGCCACTCAGCATGCGTCTGCCCAGCACCTGCACTCGGCAGACAGAACCTACGACTGCTGCAGATTGAATCTGGAAGTCACCACGCCCGAGCGTAAACACCGCATCTGGGGTCAGGCCCGCGCAGGGCGTGCCGGCCACCAGACGCTGCAGTGCGCGCTCCAGACCGCTCTCGGCGAGGAACAGCGCCTCGATACTATCGTTCTGCAAGGCCGTATCGCGGATATCGGTACCGGACAGGCGCAGGCCGATACCGCCGAGCATCGCCATAATGAGCAACAGGAACACAGTAGCCATGAGTGCGACGGCGCCGCGTTGCCGACCGAATGATCTGTGCCTGCGATGAAAAACTATCCTGTCATTCCGGCGAATGCCGGACAAAAGCGCGGAGCGCGTTGAACGCCGATTAGGCGACCCGAAGGGCGAGCGAAGCGAGTAATCCATGTTATCTATAACGCTGGATTCCGGCATTCGCCGGAATGACGGACTACTCCGTGTGATCTCGGCAAGCGGTGTTATGAGGCTCATTGCCGATTCCTCAACGCGACGCGTGTGCGCTGTGGATAGTTGTTGCCATTGCTGTCAGTCAAACTCAAATCAATGACCACAAAGGCCATATCGGTGTTGCTGGTGGTGACGGTGCCATCGGCGCGCAGATAGCTGAGCGCCAGACTGCCGAGTTGATCGGTGAGGATGTAGCTGCCCGCCGGCGTGTTGTAGGCCAGTGTCAGGTTCGGTGGCGTGGCGGTGATGGTTACCGTCGTTACTGTTGTGCCATCATTTTCAAAACGCCGGAACTGAACATTGGTGGCATTTTTGGCCAAGAAGTCGAAATCGGCTGGGGCGGCCGGATTGCGTCGCACCGTACGCAATTCGCGCGTCAGGCGTTCCGTTGTCAGCCGCAGTGAGGACAACGTATCTATGGCCTTGCGGCCTTCGTCGAAGGCGCGCACACCCGTATTCAGCATCGTACCGAGGGTGATCACCAGCATGCCGACCACCAGGGTCACCATGACCATTTCAACCAGGGTGAAACCGCGCTGTGCATTCCCTCTCCCCTCGCGGGAGAGGGTTAGGGAGAGGGGGCTCATGTTGATGCGTTGCATGCTCAATATTCCCCCAGCATGAACACCACCCGTGCCTGTTCGGCGGGTGTGGCGGCCGCGTGGGTCACCACCACATCAACACGCGCGCAGGGCGCTGTCGCACAGGCGGTGGGCGCGGCATTGAAACTGATACTGCGCGTATAGCCGGCCGTGGTATAGGCCGCCGGCAATGCGGGGCAGCCGCTGGCGACGGCCGCCGCGTAGCTTTGCAGGCGCCGCGTCGCGAGAATCTGTTCGGCGCATTCCTGTGCGAGCTGCGTGCTGGTCTGCAGACGTTCATTGCTGAAGTAACTGCGCGACATATTCGAAAACTGATTCAGGATGGCGAGGCCGGCAATACTGAGGATCACAATTACCGCGATCATTTCGATCAGGGTTACGCCTGCATGATGTTTCCCGGCTGAGCGTTGCATGGCGGGTGAAAATTGGTGCGGTTCACTCCGTTCACCACACCCTACGTTTTGTATATTCCCTCTCTCCCCGCGGTAGAGGGCTAGGCTGAGAGGGGATAATATCCGCACGTTCATGGCGATACCGCCACAAAGCCGGTCACACGAGTGACGGTGAGCGTCGAATTCTGCGCAGCACCACTTACGGCAAAGGGGATATCAGCAGCGGACACCATTGAACCACCACTGACAGGACGTCCAAGACTGTCAAAGTTCACCGACCCTACCGCCAAGGTGACACCGTTTTGCAATGTGAAATTGAACGGTTGTTGGGTTGCGGGATCGGTGATGACCGTGCTGCCGCTGTCAACACAACGGTAACTCGTACCCAATGATTGGAAGGTCAGGGTGCGCCCCTGGGTCATGGCCAGCATTTGCACATGCCGAATATCGCGTGCGATCTGCGCGGCCTGTGCATGGACGCTGGAATCGCGCAGCGACCAGCGCGGCATGGCGACAGCCGCAAGCACACCGATGAGGATGATTACCATCACCAGTTCAAAGAGCGTGAAGCCCTGCTGTGCGTGCGTCCTGCGCGTCATAACGGTCCAGTGTCCACAAATACAAAGGGGTGGGCAAATCTGCCCACCCCTTTTAGCCCCATCGGGCGGGTATGTCTGTGTTTAGGCTTACGGCGTAATCGCACCGATACACTGCACTGTGTTAGCGACAGCAGCGGTTGCGGTGGTACAGGTGGCATCCGTATAGGTCAGTGCTGTGTAGGTGACAGAGTTGATGGACACCTGCACGCCCGTCGCGGCGGCGACGGCGGCACTGCCACCGCTGCCCTGTACATTGGCAGCCAGCTGGGTGACGGTTGGGTAGCCTTTCTGCTGGGCGATGGAAATTGCGAAAGCCGAACGGACCGCGCCAAGAGTACCTTCCTTCGCAGCAATCAGGGCATCACCCTGCAGATTGACGAAGCGCGGTACCGCCATCGCGGCCAGGATGCCGATGATCACAATCACCATCACCAATTCAATTAGGGTAAAACCAGTCTGCTTGTTCATTGCCATGCTCTCCTGAGGCGGGGGGTTGGTTGCATCCCGCAGTAGTTCCAGCCCCGAATCCGGGTTCTAGTGGGTTATCGTCATCTGATGTACGAACTTAAATCTTTATTCATCCCTGTTAGTCATTTGTTTCCAATTGTTTACATAAGGTTATCACCCCCTGCCGTGCAGGGCGGCGCTGCCGATGTCCCACAGCGGCAGGAAAATACCCATGGCCAGCATCAGCACCATGCCTGCCACCACGAAGGTGAGAATGGGTTCGATGGCAGAGCTGAGTTTGTTGATGCTGTATTCGACCTCTTGGTCGTAGTACACAGCGACTTCGTTGAGCAGTTCATCGAGCGTGCCGGCCTCTTCGCCAACCGCGAGCATCTGCAATGACAAGGAATCAAAAATCCCGGCACTCGCCGCGGTACGGGCGATGGATTCACCGCGCTCGATACCGCTGCGCAGCGTCAGTACGCGTTCTTCGACATAGCGATTGTCCAAGGCGCGCGCGACCACCGTGAGAGAGGTGATCAGCGGCACACCCGCGCGTTGCGCCATGGCGAACAATCGCGTGAAGCGCGCCAGTGAGGCGCGATAGATCACCGGCCCGGCCAGCGGCAGGCGCAGCTTGAGTTTGTCCCAGCGATAGCGCCCCTCTTCCGTACGCACATAATGAATGGCCCCGAAGATGACAGCGCCGATGGCACCCAGTAACCAGGGCCAATAATTGAGCATGAAATCCGAGATGCCCATCAGGATGCGTGTAGGCAATGGCAGCGTTGCATTGAAGCTTTTGAAGAAATCACTGAATGCCGGGATCACGATGATATTGATCAGCACCATGGCTAGGGCGAGCACGACCAGCACGAAAGCTGGATAGCGCAACGCTTTCTTGATCTGTTCACGCGTTGATTTTTCGCGTTCCAGGTAATAGGCCAATTGTTGAAAGATGTCCTGCAACTTACCACTGGTCTCACCAACGCGAATCATCGCGATATAAAAAGGAGAAAAGACTTTCGGATGCTGATTCAAGGCACTAGCGAGATCGTGACCAGCTTCCAGCATCTGACGAATATCGGCGAGTGTCGTTGCCAGTGTGCGATTGGTAGTGGTGCTGGTGAGTCCTGCCAATGCACTGAGGATTGGTACACCGGAGCGGGTTAGGCTGTACATCTGGCGACTGAATTGAATCAGGTCTGTCAGCTGCACCGGCTGGGGAAAATAACTGTTCAGATCATTCGACAGACTGCGCGATTCACGCGCCGCTGTTATATCCACGGGGGTTAGTCCGCCCTCAATCAGGCGCGCAGCGACACCTTCGGCGTGCGCTGCTTCCATGTTGCCGTGGATGGCGTCACCGTGCGGACCGCGTGCTTTGTATTCGAACAGGGCCATATAAATTCAGGTCCTAGGTGCGAGGGTCTAGGGCCGAGGACAACATCCCCACGCCAGGAATTAATCGGAAGGCAGGCACGAATTTCCTAGCGCCTCGTACCTCGTACCTCGCCCCTGTTTTCATTCCAGCCAGCCCGCTAAACTCATCGCCTCGCCGACGGTAGTGACACCGTTGCGTGCCAGTTCCAGTGCATGCTGTGCCAGGGGGCGATAACCAGACTGACTACGTGCGGCCTTTTCGAAACCGCCTTGGTCATTTCGGCGCAGACAGTCGATGAGCTGCTCGTCCATCTCCAGTAATTCATACACGCCAATGCGGCCACGGAAACCGGTGTGGTTGCAGCTGCTACAGCCGGCACCCGCATGGAAGGTTGATTGCGCAGCGCTGTCGCCGAGTGCGCCGCGCAGCCAGGCGGATTGACTGACGTCGGGAGCGGTCTCGGTGCGGCATTTCTCGCAGACGCGTCGCACCAAGCGCTGGGCGACAATGGCCTGCACGGTGGATGCAACCAGATACGGTTCCAGGCCCATGTCAATCAGGCGTAGTGCACTACTGGCGGCATCGTTGGTATGCAGCGTCGACAACACCAGATGGCCGGTCATGGAGGCGCGTAAGGCGATCTCGCCGGTTTCGGCGTCACGTATTTCACCGACCAGAATTATGTCCGGGTCGAGACGCAAGGTGGTGCGCAGTACGCGTGCGAAATCCAGGCCGATCTTGGTGTTGACCTGCACCTGATTAACCCGCGGCAGACGAATTTCAACCGGGTCTTCGACGGTAACAATCTTTTTTTGTGGCTTATTCAATTCGCCGAGCGCGGCATACAGCGTGGTGGTTTTGCCGCTGCC
Source organism: Thiohalobacterales bacterium (assembly GCA_041739295.1). Lineage (GTDB taxonomy): Bacteria > Pseudomonadota > Gammaproteobacteria > Thiohalobacterales > Thiohalobacteraceae > JAHJQQ01. Next base: position 18,316 of record JBGSOE010000291.1, read on the forward strand.
GGTTGGGCCGGTAACCAGCACCAATCCATGTGGGTGATGCACGACGCGCCGAAAGCGTTTCAACAACTCGGGCGGCATACCCAGCTGATCCAGGGCATAACGACCGCTATCCTGATTGAGCAGACGCAGTACCACCGACTCGCCGTTCTGGGTCGGCATAGTGGCCAGGCGCACGTCGATGTTTTTGTCATGCACGCGGAGACTGAAACGACCGTCCTGCGGCAGACGTTTTTCCGAAATATCAGCGCCGGCCATTAACTTCAGACGTGACACCAGAGCACCGGCTATGCGGCGTTCATCCATTACCTGTTCATAGAGCACGCCGTCGATGCGGCGGCGGATGCGCAGTGAGTCTTCGTCAGGTTCAATATGAATATCCGACACGTTCGCACGCACGGCATCTTCGAACAGCGTTTGCAACAGACGTACCACCGGCGCATCGGTCTGGCCGCTATCGACGCCGAGCTGGCCGAGGTCGAAGGCATTTTCCGCCATGTCTTGCCCGACCTCAGTGGCAAGACTTTTTAATTGCGCGCCATGCTGATAGATCTGATCTATAAAATGCAGCAGGTCGGATTCTTTGATGACCGCGAGTTGCAGCGGCTGCTTGAGAATGCGCACCAGCTCGTCGTAGGCAAAGATGTCAGTCGGATCACCCATACCCAGCAACAGGCCGTCCGGCAGCTGTTTGATGACTATGGCGCGATAGCGGCGGGCGTAGGTTTCGGGAAGTTTCTGCACCAGATCCGGAATTAACTCGAAGCTGGTGAGATCAATGAACGGAATGCTCAGCTGGCGCGACAGCAACTCCAGTAACAGATCTTCTTTGACAAAGCCATTTTCAATCAGCACGCGGCCAAGTTTGCGACCGCTCTTCTTTTGATCGGCAAGCGCGGTCTGCAGCTGCGCTTCAGAAATGATCTTGTGTTCGACCAGCAGGTCGCCAATACGAATGCGTTTAGGGGCTGCCATGTTATTCCCTCAAACCTGGCCGCTGTCGAGTGCGGCAATGCGCGCGCGCACGTAATCGCTGACCTGCGCTTCCAGCGCGGTGTCGCGGAGCGCATTGCGGTAAGCACTTAAGGCTTCCGCCGATTGCTGACTGCGTTCCAGGCTGATGCCGAGACCTATCCACCAGATACCACGCTGCGGCGAACTGGTCAGCGCCAAGCGATAAGCGGCTGCGGCCTGTGTGTCATTACCCAGGCGTTGTTGCAAGGTGCCGAGCAATGCTTGGTAATCCGCACCGCCGGTTGCCTGCGCGGTTTGCAATATGTTGACGGCTTCGGTGTCACGGCCAGCATCGGCAAGCAGACGCGCTTGCAGCATGGCTAGCTGTGATTGCAAAGGCGACTGTTTGAGTGACGCACTTAGAATTTGCATAGCATCGTCACGGCGATCCTGCTGAACCAATAAGGTCGCCAGCGTTTCGGTTGCCTTGCTGTAACTTGGGTCAGCGACGAGCGCCGCGCGCAAGGCGGTCTCTGCGCCCTGGAGATCGTTGCCCGTCAGTGCGTGTAACGCATCGTTATAACGTTGTACTGCCAGTTCTTGCGGGCTTGGCGTGCGCAGGGTCTTGTGCATGCCAGCGGGTGTGCTGTTGTTTGTGCTCGGTGTCTTGGCCACGGCAGTTGCCGTCAGCGGTTCGGGTTTTGGCGCAGGCTTTGTGACCGTCGGCGCTGGCTTCGGAGTCGATGGTGTGCTGATCTCCAGCGCTGCAACGGTCGTGATTTCGTGAGGCGTTGGCGCGGGAGTCTCCACCACGGTCGCCACGGGCGTTAGTCTTGGTGCTGGGGCGACAGCTATTGTTGCGAGCGGTGTTGCCGCCATGGTTGTACTGGCGACGGTTGCGATAGGGAGTGTCTGTGCCATAGGCGGTACGCTGACAGTGGCACCATTATCCGCGTTCCACCAACCAAAACCGCTACCGGTAAGCGCAATAACGATCAATAAAAGCGGCCAGCGGTTGCGTCGTGCTTTGTCCGTTGTGTCCGGCGCCGAGCGCAATCCGCGCAGACGGTCACTGCTCGGCAGTTCCGCGCGGCGTTGTTCAAGATCCTTGAGCATCTGATTAACGAGACTCATGGCTTATGCCCCGACCAGCAAAAGGCTGACACCAGCAAGTGTCGCAGCCGTGCTGAGTGCACCAATTGTCCAAGGACGGCGCCAGCGTGATAGGAGTGTCGCGCCTTCGGTATCCGCGATGGCTCGATGCACCTGTGCAGTTGTAATGCGGCCCATGCCCTGGCCGAAACCTGCCATCAATGCCTTGTGGCCAAGGATGTTCAGTAACCGTGGAATGCCGCGGCTGGCCTTGGCGAGTAATTTACAGACACGACTATCGAACAGCTCACGACCATCACTGCCGGCGATGGCCAGTCGATGGTGCAGATAGGCGCCGCATTCCTCGGCCGACAACGGCCGCAGGGCATGCGAGAAGATGATGCGCTGACGCAGCTGACGGAATTTTTTCTGCGCCAGGCGTTCATCCAATTCCGGCTGTCCGAACAGCACCACCAGCAGGAGTTTGTCTTTTTCGGTTTCCAGATTGGTGAGCAGGCGCAAGGCTTCCAGGCTGTCATCGGGTAGGGCTTGCGCCTCGTCGAGCAGCAACGCTACGCGTTTGCCCGTGGCATTGATCTCAATCAGTCGCTCGGTAATAAGCTTTAAGAGCGCATGCTGACCGAGATTGCGCGCGCATTTGATGCCCAGTTCTTCAGCCAAGGCCATACGTAAGGCTGTTGGTGTCAGAAACGGATCGGGGATATAGGCCGTGACAAATTCCTTGTCCAATACATGCAGCAGACGTCGGCACAGCAGCGTCTTGCCGGTGCCGACTTCACCGGTCACTTTCAGAAAACCTTCGCCGCTGCGCAGCGCCACCAGCAATATATTCAACGCCTCCTGATGGCTAGGCGAGTCGAAATAGAAACTGGTGTCCGGTGTGATACCGAACGGAAATGTGCGCAGTCCGAAGTGTTCGAGATACATTTTGGTTCCTTACACAACCATTACTTGCTGCCAAAACTCTGCAAGCTGTCGAAATTCCGGGTAGTGTTTTGCAGACTGTCGGTCCAGCCGTGCTGACCGGTTACGACGTGCGGGCGCAGCAGAATGACCAGTTCGCTCTTTCTGATGCGTTTCCGTTGATGTTGGAAGGCGGCGCCGATGCCGGGCAGGTCGCCGAAGAACGGCGTCTTGGCGACATCTTCGCTGCGTGCATCTTTCATCAAGCCGCCGATCACAACCACTTGACCGGTACGCGCACGCACAATGGTGTCGGATTCGCGGATGGTGGAGCGCGCCAGGGGTACCGTCAGTGAATTTTCCGTGGTGATGGCGATGCTCTTGTTCTGCTCGGTCACTTCCGAAATGGTCGGATGGATATGCAGGATCACTTCATCGTTGTCGTTGATCTGCGGAATCACATCCAGCGATACGCCGGAGAAGAACGGCGTTAGCTGAACATCAACCGTTTGAGTGGTGTTGTTATCGTTAGTGTTGGTGTCGCTGTTCAGGTCAGTAACAAAGAATTCATCGGTGCCGACTTTGATAACCGCCTTCTGATTATTAACCGTCGATACCCGCGGGCTGGATAGCACCTGCACCTTGCCTTGGGTCTTGAGCAATTCTATCAGCGCGACAAAGTCATTGAGATCGGCGGCCACGCCGAACATCCCACCGAAGGCGCTCAGTTCAAAGGCACCAGAGAGGTTGTTTGAAATAGGTGAATTGACGCTGTTCGAATTGACGGCATTGTTCAGAATTGTGCCACCACCGAACTGGCCGACCACAATCGATTTGCCTTCACCCGGCTCGCCCAATGCGGCCCAGTTGATACCGGATTGGAAGCCATCGTTGAGTTCTACCTCAATGATCTTGGCCTCCAGAATGACCTGGCGTTCCACGGCATTTTGCAGGGTGCTCAGGTATTCCTCGGCCTCACGGATTTCACCCGGCATGGCACGAATAACCACCAGACCGGCTTGTGGATTGACAACGACTCGACGCTCACCCTCGTTGCCGATCAGGAGTTCCAGCGTTGATTTCAGATCGGGCCAGAAATCAGCCTCGGATTTTGTGTTTACCTCAGTACCTGAAACGACGCTGTTATTTTGCGAATTGGATGTGTCCGACGACGAGACGCCGTTGTTGGTGTTGTTCGTACTATTGTTAGTATTGGAGCCATTATCGTTTGATCCATTCGAGCTGGACTGACTGATCTCACCGGAACTGACGCTCGTGTGTGAGCTGCCGACTCGACGCATGTTCAGATAATCGACTTTGAATATCTTGGAACGCAGCCGCGCCGGTAAGACCTCGAACACCGAACCGCTGCGTCGGTATTCGTAGCCGTAGACACTATTGATGGTTTTCATCACCTCGTCGACAGTGACATTCTTGAGCGTGAGCGAGATGTCGCCGCTGACCTCGGGATGCACCACCATGTTGTAGCGCGTGCCATCGACCAAGCCCATGAAGAATTGTTGTGCCGCAACGTTGTTCACGGCCACATCGAAGCGTGGTTCAGCTGGACGCGCGTTATCAGGCAGGGCGAACTGCACGGGCGGTAACAGTGCCGCGGCGACTGCGGGCGGTGGTGTCGTTGATGTGGTGGGTTGCGAGGCGTTGGCGTCGTGCAAAGCGTCATCGATGCTGGTCAGATTCGGCGAGAGTTCTCCCTGCATGGTTTGGCAACCGCACAGCGACAGAAGCAATAATGTGGTGGAAAGTTGTTTCATAGCCTGTCCCTTGAGTCTGTTCATCGCGCCTTCTTCACCTTTGCCGTCTGTAGCGGCAGGGTCAGAACTTCTCCCTGCGTCTGAAGTTGTACCTGGGCGTGACTGATGCGCAGCACGCGCGCGCCGCCGATCTCGCCGCCTTCGGCGACCTTGATGCCATTGATAACAGCTGTGCGTTGGGTCGGCGTGATACGCGTGGCATTCAATCGCCATGCGCCCACAGCGCCCGGTTCAACGGCGGTGATCGAACCGCTTGGGCGGGTCGGATCACTGAGTTCGCTTGCGTTAACCATTGCACTGCACAGGCACAACGCAATACACACTGCGCAGCGCCGGTTCATGATTTTTGTCCCAGAGTGTAGAGATTGAGTTCGATTTCGCTGCGTGGGTATTCGTGCACCCGCAGATCCAGCGCATCCCAGAATAGTGTCCAGGGCAGTTGCTCCAGACGCTGCAGATAATCAAGCGCGTTCAGATAACCGCCTTCCACGCGCAGATCGACGTTGTAGCGGACGATGCGGGCACTGCGTTCGCTGTTGGCGAGCAGCGGCTCACCCGGTGAAGTATCCAATGTCAGCAGACGCAGGCCGGGTTTCTGCTGCAGGATTTCGCGCAGCAACGGGGCGGCCTGCTGGGGCTGTACCAATCGACCGAGATGGTCTTCGAACTGCGTATTCTGTGCGGCGAGTTGTTGTACCAGTTCCTGGATGCGGGAGTGGCGCTGTGCCAGCGGGTCTTGACCGGTCTGACTCAGTAGGCTGGCACGAGCTTGCAGTGCCGCCAGCTTGCTTTGCAGTTCGCTGATCTCGGTGCCGCGTTGGGCAATACCTTTCAGGGCCGGGCCGATGAACAGTTGATCGCAGAGGGTGTAGAACACCAGTAACGCTACCAGCAGCAGAATGCCACGTTCGCGCAGACTCAATGCATCGATACGGCTGCCCAGGGTGGCAATGCGCGCGCCCATCTCAGCGGCCTCCCTGGCTAGCGGCTTCGCCAGAACGCAGTGTAAAGCGCAGTCGGCCAGCCACTTCGCTGTCGCGCTCGATCTGGACAACGGCAAGCGTCCATTTGCTCAGGGTAGCGTCTTCTGCCAGCAAGGCCAGATACTGCGGAACCAGTTCAGGGTCCAGGGTGATTCCGCGCAGCTCGATCTCATTGCCCTGGAGATGCAGGCCAGTCAGCCATAGTCCGGATAGAGGATGGCGTGTCAGGGCCTCTAGCACGTGCGCGAAGCCCTGGCTGCGTTCCAGTATCAGCCCCTGGATTTCCGTCAGTTCGATGGCGCCATCGGCGAGCCGATCTTCAAGGTCCTGGGTGCGGGTTTCGAGTGCCGCCAGCTCATTTGGATCTGTCTGGGCCTCCAAGACCTGTAACTGGGTATCCAGCGCACGGTACTGATTGTCGAGCAACGCGCGGGTATCGGTATGGCGGGTCAGTTGCAGCTGCAGCAGCGCCACGCCACCCACCATCAGTACCAACGCCAGGACCAGGATTTGCCCGAGCGCTCGCGCCGAGAACACCTTGGTCTCGCGACGAAACACGGGTTGAAAAAGGTTGATCTGCTGCTGCATACCTTGGCGCCGTTCCTATGAGCTACGCGTCCGGGGATTGACGCCGGACGGTCTTTCCATAGGGTTAAAGCAAGGGCCGGGCCAAGTGTGGGGTTTGCTGTTGTTTTGGGAGGGATTTTAGAGGGCGGAAATACAAACGGCCCGCCAGGGGCGGGCCGTTTGGTTGATCTAGAATGTGTGCTTACATGATGTTGACGCGCAGGTCATAGGCTGTAGTGTTCAATGGGTAAACACCACCTGGACAGTTATTGCAGACTACGGTGCCGCTGGTGGCAATACCGTCATCCATTTCGCGATCATAACGTGCCGCGGCATCCGCCGGAACGTCTTCCACCGATAACCACACACCGGCACGGCCGCCTATCGTTGCAGTCCACATACCAAACATAGGACCACCATAGGCATGGGTCGGATTGGCGGCGGCGCCGGTAAGTGTTGGATCGCCCGCAATCAGGTTGGCATAACGAAGGTGCTGCCACACGGCGCAGGATTCCTCTGCCGCGTTACAGGTCCCAGCAGTAATAGTGCCACCGCCGTTACCATTAGTTGCAGCGGCATTCAACCTAGTGCTGGCCGTGCTGAAATCACCGGGCAACGCGCCGAAACGATCTTGGAAGGCATAGAAGGCAGCCTTATAGGCTTCGATGTCGCTCTGCATATTCTTGAAACGGGCATTCGCGATCATCTCCTGACCCTTCAGCACGCCGCCCAGCAGCAGGCCGATAATGACCAGAACGATGGCGATTTCCACCAGGGTAAAACCGGACTGACGCTTGTTCATGTTCATTACTCCATTCATCCAATTTAAATACGGGATGTGAGCCGTTAGTAGGTCTCACGGTGACTCCATGTAGCAGGGTTAACGGCGATCCGGTGAAAACCTTAAATCGCAAAATCAGCGATTTACCCGATCTTAATTACAGATTGTTCGTCAATCAGGGCAGTCGTCCGGCTGCCGCCATGCGACTGAACAACACGCTTGATGGAATCCAGGTTATCAAGTCATCAAAGCCATTATTGAGCTGTATATAGCCAGCATCTACAAAACAACGGTCTCCATCCCGGTTTTCGGGCTCAAGGGTTCCGCCGTTGTTAGTTTTGGCATTCGATAGAACTAGGGCCGGCAGTTGTTCACCGAGCTGGGGGCCTGCACAGTTAGCCGTGGTACGTACTTCCAGATCACCTTGGCCATTGTTTGTTATGGCCGGCATCGGCACGGTAATGTTCTGGGTATAAACGCCATTGACCGCGTAAGTCCAGGAAGAATTTCCCCAGACAGAGGTATTACCCCAGGCGTCTTTTGAAGATAAGCCAAGGGTCGCATACGGCAGACCACCTACGTTGCGCTGATTCGCGCCAGTGTTACAGGCTCCGGGACCAGCTAGCCCATCGTCGTTGGTATCTGGACAGGGCAGGCTCTTGTTGATAATGGCGTAGCCTATCAGCGCCTCGCGAATTGATTCCAGCGTTGCCGCAGTTTCTTTACGGTGGTCGTTTTCCATCTGCGTGCTGAGGGGCATCAGCAAACCGCCGAGCATCAGGCCTACGATGACCAATACCACAGCCATTTCGATCAGGGTGAAGCCTTGTGTCTTGAGTGTTGTCATCTTATTCATATATTTCGCGCAGTGGTTTATGGCCACGCCCCGTAGCTGGGCTCCAGTTGTGCTTGAAATTCGGTACGATCAACCCAGCCGACCAGATCGTCGAACGGGCCACCAATCGCAGCAGCGGCGTTATCACTCGCAACACGTTGCACGAGATTAGTGACCGCAGTGCGATTGGTTTCTTCATCGATATGACTTGCTGGTGGATTCGGCATGGCCGCGCCATTTTCATTGAAGCCGCCAAAGCCGTTAGTCCCATACACAATTACGACGGCGGGAGGATTGAGAGCGGGTGTCGACATCAGATTATAGAGAGAACCGGCACCGTCGCGGCCCTGGACAGCGATGTCACTTTGCATGGAATTATTGAAGGTGCAGGTGCCGCTAGAGGTGAAGTCTGGATCGACAACGTAGCGTAGGCGTCGGCCCCAACTATCTTGTGCGCCGAGTCCTAAAGATACCCAGGGGAGCGTGCCGGCTATTGGCGCCCCAGTTCCACAAGGCGTATCTGATAGACCGTCGCCGTTGGTGTCGGGACAGGGGAGGCACTGGTTATTGGCTAGCGCGTAACCGATCAACGATTTGGTAACTGCGCCAATATCACTAATTGATGCGATATTGGCAGGTTGCCGCGCATCGCCCTTGCTGAGTTTGGTCAGCAAAAACGACGCCGATCCTAAAATCAAAATTAACAGCATGATCATGATAACCGAACCGCACTGGTGGATAGATGTCGTGTTGTGCGCGCTCCGCTTCATTACGGCTTGGCCTTGGTCTCGGGCGCGGTATTCGGTTTCGCATCGGTAGCCGTTTTTGCCGTCGCCTCCGCCGCTGCGTCCGTAGCTTCCACCTTGGTTTGCGCTTCGGGTTCAATGGCTGCAACTGCCGGTGCGGGTATAGGCGCCGGGGTGGAGTACTCGAAGATCTCACCAGTTGCCTGATCGACGCCCTGGCCGGGCTTTAAAGTCCGCGTGCTATCACGAAAGCTCAGTTTTACACGTCCATCGCGCAACAGCGTCATATCGTTCGCGCTGTCTGGGTTGACTGCTGTGCCATTGAGCCAGACGACACGTTTGCCGTCGCTACCGCGCAGTGTGCCATTGAGTACGACGCGGTCGGCCGCAGCATTGGTTGTAGATTCTTGCTGCGATGGAAGTCCTGCGCGTAAGTTATCTATGCGCGCGCGATCCGATGCGCTGGTGAATAGCCTGCCTAGGTCATCAGCCACTGCGCTGCTGACCAGTACTGAGCAGCACATCAGACACAGCAGCAGGCCGAAACGGTGCCGTGTGTTCATTCTGCAACCTCCATTGGCGCGGCATCCCCGCTATCGAGGCTGTACCAACGCAGTTCACAATCGGCCTTAAGGTTGGCTTCCTGCAGGCTGACTATTTTTCCTTCACGACTATTGCGCAGCGTGCAGGCCGACAGTTCGAATAATCCGCCGCGGCGTGCTTCAAGTAAGTTCAAAAATGTGAGTAGATCGCCTTCGTGGCGCAAATCCACTTTCAGCCGCAT
>JBGSOE010000317.1:0-4522 GCA_041739295.1 Thiohalobacterales bacterium
AGGTCGGATTCAGGCCGGAGGCCGCGTCCGACATTTCCTTGCGGGTCTGTGTTCAATTTTGGTATAGCCACATAAGCCCGTTCTACAAAGACGAAGTCGTTATCAAGCCTGCAATCTGCGGGACGCGCCCGGAATTTTCAAGCCCGCATGTCGAGGGGTTTCGGAATCGGGCGCCTAGGAGTTGATGATGTCCACCAGTACCTGGCAATGTGTGAACAGGATGCTGGCGCGCACCTGACGTCCGGGCCAGAGTCGGCGCACACCCTCGACATACAACTGTAACTGTTCGCGGTAAGTCTCAGCACTTGCCCCGGCCTGAGTGGCATCAATACTGTGAGATTTGTAGTCGATGATGTGCGCGGTCGTCTCGGTTACCAAAAGTCGGTCGATGACGCCATCGACCAAGGCGCTCTCTTGGTAATACTGCAACGGCACTTCGGTATATACCTTAGTATAGGCCGTGGTATCGAACAGCGGGGATAGCTCAGGTGTCTGCAGTACTGTCTGTGCCTCTTCAAACCACTCGGCGAGTTCCGGATCTTCGGCATCGCACTGCAGTTCGCGGGCAAGGCCGGCAAGCAGTTGAGCATGCGTGCGCACTGGAGGTGTGGTTAACCATTCCAGCAGGCGATGGATGCCGATACCGCGGCGGCGTCCATCGGGGTCTGTTTCTGCATCACTGTCACTGTGTGTGCCAGTACGGCTCGGTGCGATGCGGATCAGCACCGGCGCAGGTTTGAGTCGGTGTGCGAGTCGCGGATCTATGGCGACTTCGGGTGCTGTGGGCGTCATCATCAGTGTGACAGCCGCGGGCGGTGTGTCGCTGCTGTGCGTATAGGATTCATCGAGACTGAGCGCTCCGTGCGGATCCCACTGGCTGCGCAGTTGACCGTACCAGCCTTTATTCGCCTTATCCGTGCTGACCGCAGCCGATACGAACAGCATCTGACGAGCACGTGTCAATGCAACGTAGAGCAGGTTCGCATCTTCACGCAGTTCGGCTTGCTGCTGCAGTGCCAGTAGCTGTTGTGTGATGCGATCGCGTTGTTGCTTGCGAGCAATCAATATAAACGATTCTGGCCGATCGGCTTCGGCCGGCCAGTCCACCAGTGCCTGCCAGGCATTCCTGTCGCGCATGCCACCACTACAGTCGGCGAGAAACACTACCGGTGATTCGAGACCTTTGGCACCGTGCACGGTGAGAAAACGTACCCGGTCGCCAGCGCCGCTTTCGGGTGGCGCATCATCGGGGGCATCAGTGGCGCGCTGACGCAGATCGCCAAGACGGTCGACGAAGTGTGGGAGGCTCGGGTAGCGGCCGCTGTCGACTTCCAGGGCGAGTTCAATGAAGCGGATAAGATTGGCGCGCACGCGTGGCTTGAGTGATGTGATTGACGCGGCATCGAAACGCGCCAGCACATCGCCTTCATGATAGATACGATCCAATAGATCGTGGACCGGCAATCGGCCAACAAGATCCTGCCATATCGGTAGCAACTGCGCGGCGCGCGCTAGGGCGGAATCTGCCGCAACTTCGGTCGCCGAATTCAGCAGTCGCTCCATCCAGCCTGTGCCGGTCGCCTGTGCCAGCTGAATCAGGTCCTGATCCGTTGCGGCGAATAAAGGTGAACGTAGCACCTGTGCTAATGCAAGATCGTTATGTGGCGCGATCAGTGTGTTTAGCAACGCCTCCAGGTCACGCACTTCAAGGCTGTCGAGTAGTGTGCCGCGCGCGGCACCCAGATAAGGGATTCCAGATTCGCGCAATGCCTGCTCGTAACTGGCGGCATGAGTGCGGCTGCGCAGCAGGATGAGGATGTCACCATAGCGTATCGGCCGTGCCTGGTCGTTTGGTCCTATCAGTGTTGGTGTATCGATCAGCGCGCGGATTCGCGCGGCGATGCTGCGCGCTTCACTGAGATGGAGATCATCTGCCGGTGTCGGGCGCGGTTCCTCCAGCGGATTGCGCAGGCCGACGCGCACGGTCTCACTGCTTTCAGGCTCGGAAAACGGTGGCAGCAGTTCCACCTGTCCCCAGAGATTTTTCAAATGCGTGCTGTGGGGCGGAAAGTCTGGCAGCGCCGCGGCCAATGGGCCATCGGCAAAGGCGCGGTTGACGCAGTCAATAATCGCTGGCGCGGAGCGCCGTGAGGCCTCCAGGCTGAATCGTTCTGCCTGTAGATGTTCATCCAGCCAATCACTCGCGGCCTCCAGCAGGCGAGCATCTGCGCGTCGGAATCGGTAAATGGACTGCTTGGCATCACCGACCAGAAACACGCTGCGATTGCGTTCACTGATGCCGGCGGCAAGTTCTTGCAGCAATGGCAGCAACAGCCGCCATTGGGTTGGATTGGTGTCCTGAAACTCGTCAATTAGGAAATGATCGATGCGTGCATCCAGTTTGTACTGTACCCAATGCGCCTGGCCGCTGCTGTTGAGCAGTCGATAGGCGTTCCATTCCAGATCGCCGAAATCCAGTACACGTTGTTCGCGCTTGATGCGTTGGTAATGTTCGAGCAGTCGTTGTCCGGCTTGATACCAAGCGCAGGTAATGGCGAGGCTGGCCTGACGTGCTTGCAGATCTCGGGTTTCCAGCAGGGCGTTGCATAGCAGTGCGTGTAGTGTCAGCAGACGTTCACTGCCGACGCCGCCAAGGCTTTTTTCCAGTGCCTTGCTGGTGCTGCGCTTGCGCGGTTCGCCGTCGCTGGTGAGCAGCACGCGGGTGATCCAGGCCAGCCGCTGCAATTGATCATCAGCTGTTAGCGGTTCGTGCAGCGCCAAGGCCTGTAGCAAAAGCTGTTGCTGTTCGAGATTGGTTTTGGTGTTGTGCTTGCCGAGCAGTGTGGCGAACTCGCTGAGTTCGGTACAACGGGATACAGTGAAGAAGCCGGCGACCGGATCGGCATTTGGATCGCAGTCGAATAATTCGCGCGCCCGCTGTTGCGCGATGTCCAGTGCGGCGGGCTGATTCTGAATATAGGCCCACCAGTCGATACGGTGGCTGAGAAAGCTGTTTAGGGCCTGACGCGTGTTGGACAGACCTCCGCAAGCATCAAACAGCTGTTCCAGCGCGCGCGCCTGACGGCCATCGGGGGTTAGCGTGGCTTCGGCATAGAGGGCATCCCAGGCGGCTTCAGTCAGCTCGGCCTCGCTTTCCTGCAGTTCGAATCCGGGGGGAACCTCGGCCTCGACCGGAAAGCGCTGCAGGATTTCCTGGCAGAAGGCGTGAAAGGTTGTGGCGCGCAGCGGTCGCGGCTCAAACAGCAAGGTTTCGTAGAGGCGGCGCGCGCGTTCGCGTAGCGCATCCGTGGCTGTGATGCCCATCTTGTGCAGTGCGGCATCGACCTGGGCGTCATCTGCGGTGGCCAGTTCCGCAAGGCGCTCGTTCAAGCGTTCCAGCATCTCGGCAGAAGCCTTACGTGTGAAGGTAACTGCGAGGATGCTTGAGGGCGCTGCACCATCCAGCAGTAAACGCAGCAGACGCGTGACTAACAGCCAGGTCTTACCTGTGCCGGCCGAGGCATGGACGCTGGCGTGTTGGGTGGGTGCGGTGGCTAGAAGGGGATCGCGCATGGCGCGCACAGCATAAGGGGATGTCTTAGCAGCGGCAAACGGATGTGGTTGCGTCGCCAAACGAGTCGCTGTTGCGAACGTGTATTTTGTAGCGGATGTTTATCTGTAAGTATTTTCTGATAATCCCGTAGGCGATCAGGGTGTGCTTCAATCCCTGCAAGTAGTGAAGGTCTGCGTATCAGGTTCAAGGTTCTGATTATCAATCAGATAGCTCAAAAGGCATGTCGTCCGGACTGATGACAAACCTCGCGTGCGCCGCGTAATTGACGCAAGGGGTGGGTTTAACTAATGGAAATAATAGGAAAAAATACCGCTTCCTGAGCTAGGGAGAGGACGCAGGGACTGCACCCATGGAGGCACAACCCAAATGGATATTGGGACGGGCATGGACAGCCTGTTAGGGACCAAAAGGCGGCCTTCGGGCCGCCTTTCTTTTTATTAGGGTCTAGGGTCTAGGGTATAGCACCTAGCACCTTTCTTTATTCCCATGCCGCGCGCCGGCACAGGCCATCCATTGGGCAATAGCGACAGGTATCGGGATCCCCCCAGGCGGGTAACGGCTGACCAGCAGCGACCGCAGCTTGCAGATCGGCCAAGCGCATGCCCACGGCATCGCGTAATTCAAACAGTGCGTCGCCTGCCAGCCCTCCCTTGGTCTGCACTCGATCGCCGTCGAGTTTGAGATAGTCCACCTGCACCACCGATTCGCCACGCAACAAAGCATAGAAGGGTAGTTGCACGGCCTCGCCCGCATCGATCTCTACCTGTGCAGGAATGCCACCGGTCTTGTAGTCGAGAATGGCGACCTCACGGCCATCGGCATCGATACGGTCCAATCTGCCTTTAAGTATGGCCACACTCCCGAAGGGTTGTTCGATGCGCGCTTCAACCTGCTGTACTTGCCAGTCGGCGGCACGCTGAATCTGCCAGTCCACGTAGCTGGGTATAA
>JBGSOE010000318.1:0-3496 GCA_041739295.1 Thiohalobacterales bacterium
CGCTCTACTTTCATTGTCGGGTTCCCGGGTGAGACCGATGCCGAGTTCGAGGAACTGCTGGCCTTTCTAAAGGAGGCCCAACTCGAGCGTGTCGGCTGCTTCAAATACTCAGCGGTCGAGGGAGCCTCTGCCAATGATTTGCCCGATGCTGTGCCCGAGGATCTGAAGGAAGAGCGCCTGGAGCGCTTCATGGAGATACAGGCTGAAATCTCGGCAGCCAAACTCGACGCCAAGATCGGCCGTGAAATCGAGGTCATTGTCGATGAAGAAGACGAGGTGGGCACGCTCGCGCGCAGCCACGCGGATGCACCGGAAATCGACGGTGTGGTTTATCTGGAGGGTGTGTTTGACCTGGTTCCTGGAACACGTCTCAATGTGCGAATCGAGGAAGCAGACGATCACGATCTGTGGGCAAGCCCTGTCTGAACATGTTGCATATTGGTGCATGCTTCCGGCGCCAGGTACGTTTAAAGTGCATCTGGACTTCAGTGTGGATGTTTGAAACCCTTGTAGCATAAGGCTTCCCGAGAATTGTTTGATTGGCATGATCCATGCTATGGATTTCATGAAATTTTCACAATCCCACGTCATGCTGACTTGAATTCAACAAGGGAGATGAAACCATGAAACCTGGATTATTTGCTGCAGTCTTGATGCTTATGGCGAGTTCGTTGCCCGCAGCGGCAGCTCAGGCCACCGGAGGTGACGAGGCATTGTGCCGTGGCAGCTATCCGGTTTTGCTGATGACAGAGCAGGAGTGCCGCGCGTATACCCGACAGGTCATGGCCCTGCAGTCAGCTGGCCAACTCAGCGCACTGGCGACCTTGCAGCAGCAGCATGCTTTGCAACTGGATCGGCGGGCTGCCACCTGCCCCTGCATGGATTCCAAATACAAGGTCACTGTCCCACAGCACCTCGTGATGCTAGAGCCGGATTGTTAGGCTGAGATCATGTGATCGCAGATATCTGTCCGGAACTCGGCAGCAGGTGCGGAAAAATGGACGCCCGGATCCGATCCGTCGATCCCAGTTCATTGAATTGATGAACTATTTCTGCCAGCTCTCGCAGGTATGCAAGTTGCATTTGCTGTTGCGTGGGCATGACAGGGCCCGGCCATAGGGAGACGTACATGAAGATCTGCTTGAGAATGATTGCATCCGCTTTAATCGGAAGTTCGGTTTTTCTTGCCGGTGGCAATGTGTACGCCGCTACCGATCTCGAGGATTGCAAGGCGGGATACAGGATGATGCTGATGACTCCGGGGGAATGTCGCAGCTTCCTGGGAGAACTCCGTTCGGCCCAAGCCAGGGGTGATCATTTGGCTGTTCTGGATTTGCAGGAATGGCATGCCGCGCTCCTCATCGAGCGTTCTCAGGCCTGCCCCTGCCGGGCGGAGCCGGCCATCATGCAGAGTATTCGCAAGAACAGCCCGAGCGCACACGTCGCTTACTCAGGCAAGTATTGAACCTAAAAAACCGCAGTTAACCGCTCATTGCCTTTGCAAACGCCGCATGAATAAAGAGTTGAGCGGCTTCGATGCCGTTCACCCGGTGGGTGTGACCGCTACGCGCCCGCTGGCACGCCTGCTCGTGCGCCTGCCTTTGTACCCGCAAGCACTCGAAGGGCATAATGGGCAGGCCGGGTTCGTAAAGCCGCTCAAGCGGCAACGACTCCGCTCTCGCGCCACCTTGGCGGGCCCCGGGCCCGCAGCGTCGCTGCTTCGCCCTAAAGGACTCCGATCCACTACGGGCCAAAGCACGAGTGGAATCGTATGCGGCAGACACCCGATCAGACGCACCCTCGGACGAGTCCAACTGCGGTTTCTAGGTTGAAGACAGGTTTCGCGGGCGTTTCCAGATTTTCCATGCATCTCTTCGCTGAAGATGCAGCGCTTTGCCATTGACCGGATCCATTAGGCACAGGCCGGCTGCGCCGACTGCGCGCAGGGATCCGCGCAGCGGAACGAACCAGTCCTTTTCCAGACCCCGGAGGGCATCGCGCCATCCGTAGGCGTCGCTGTATTCCCCGGCCTGCGCCAGTTCATCCAGCAGGGTTACGCCTTCAGCTTCAAGCATGGTTTTTTCAAAATGCAAGGGGGGGGATAGCACGGGAACCCTGCAGAACGTACCCAACGCGCGCGCCTCGCTATCGCGGGCATAAATTGTCATGCGGACTGTGGGCTCGGCGGGTTTGGTGCCGCCGCCCCACAGCCATACTGAATTCACCGGCAACTCGCCGCGAGTCTCGCGCGCCTGATTGACCGGATGCGTAAACAGCAGCATCTGCAACTCGTTCAGGAGGGCACGAAAGCGCATGGCATCGGCGCCTTGCGGCATAAGGGGTTCTATGCTCTGACCCCTTGCAACTGACGGAGGGTGGGTGGTCAGCTGAGGCGGTTTCGAAAACGGCACATACCAGCGTTGCGGGTGCAGCGGAATCGGGTTGAATGCTTCGCCAAAATGCTGGCCAATCGCGGTAGCCAAGGCTGAAGCCTCCTGTGGCGCCAGATTCAGCATCCTGTTGTCCGTCAGCACGATGCGATCGCGCATCAAACCCAGATGTACCGGGTCGGCGCGCAACCAGCACGTTTCCTCAGCAGGCCTGCCATCCGCCTCCAGGGTGATCGGGGCGAGCGGCCAGTCCTGCTGGCGAGGAATGCTCATGGCTTCGCACAATGCTGCCTCCACCCCTTCCAGGGGGCAAGACCGGATCGTTCCTCGTGCCAGCAGCGTTTCCAGCGCTGGGAAGCGCAACCCCTGAGTTGCACTTTCCAGCAGGCGAGAGGGGGGAAACAGATGAGGGATGAGGAACAGCATGCAGCGAGTGTATCAAGCGGGTTCGCTAGAATGGCAGGCATGCGCCAGGCCCTTCATGAAATCATCGTTACTACCCGAGGCAAGGGGCTGTATGACTTCACTTCGGAGGTTTGCGGCTGGGTGAAAGCAGGCGGGATAAGGGACGGACTGCTCACCCTCTATATTCGCCATACATCTGCGAGCCTGCTGATCCAGGAAAGTTATGATCCGACTGTACAGACCGATCTGGAGCGTTTCCTGTCGAGGCTGGTTCCCGAGGGTGACCCGATCTACGAACATATGCTGGAAGGCGCGGATGACATGCCGGCGCATGTGCGTGCGGCACTGACGCAAACCCATCTGGCAATACCTGTTGCAGAGGGAAGCCCCTTGCTGGGAACCTGGCAAGGGATATATGTGTTCGAACACCGGCGTGCCGCGCAAGTGCGCAGCGTGGTGCTGCACCTGATAGGCGAGTAGGGCAGCTGTGGCATACTCGCGCAATTCTTTCGGCGAGTCCTGTTTTGCTTCCCTTTGAGCTCCAGATTGGCCTGCGCTATACCCACGCCAAGCGCAGCAACCATTTCATCTCGTTTATTTCCATCGTCTCCATGGCAGGGATTGCGCTGGGCGTCATGGCACTGATCGTGGTGCTCTCCGTGATGAACGGCTTTCAGGAGGAGTTGCGGTCGCGCATTCTT
>JBGSOE010000326.1:0-4663 GCA_041739295.1 Thiohalobacterales bacterium
GCTCGACCGCGCCCGCACCGCCGCCATCGCGGCGCACACCAATGCCTTCAAGATCAACGAAGACGTGGTGATTCCGCTGGGGCGTTTGGCGGAATACGAAGAAGGTATTGAACGCATTAATATCGAACATTCGACGACTAACAAGTTGGCGATGATTGATGCAGTGCTCGACTATCTGGACGGCGGATTGCCCGAGTTGCATGCCGATACCGACTACGAGGACAGCGCCGAGAACAACGCGATTGTCGCTGCCAAGACTGAGGCGGCACGTGATCATCTGCACAAGGTCGCCGCGCACTGGCGGACGTTGCTGGAGAATCTCGATCAGCCTGCGTCGGCCCACGTATCCATACTGACGGAAGAAATCAGGTCACGCTTGCAGCCGGGCGAGTTGTTGCTGTCGCTGCTGCTTAAGCGCGAGTTGCGCATTTCCTATCGTAATGAAGTGGAGCGTCCGCTCAAGGAAATCTTTGCCGGTCGTGAATGGGAAGGTGTCACGGCGCAACTGGATGCGATTCATAAACGCGTCCGTTCCAGCCGTTTGTTTGTTGCCACCCATATGCATGCCGGTGACGGTAATGTGCATACCAATATTCCAGTCAATTCCAACGACTATCAGATGCTGCACGCGGCCGAACGCATTGTTGATCGCGTGATGGCGCTGGCCACTGCGCTGGGCGGTGTCATCTCCGGCGAACACGGTATCGGTATCACCAAACTCCAGTACCTGGACCCGGCCGTGATCGAGGCATTCACTGCCTACAAGCAGCAGGTCGATCCGCACAATCACTTCAATGCGGGCAAACTGCTGGCCGGCGCCGGCCTGGCGAATGCTTATACGCCTTCGCTACGCTTGGTACAGCAAGAGGCGCTGCTGCTGGAAGAGAGTGAGTTAGGCGATCTCAATGATGATATCCGTAACTGCCTGCGCTGTGGCAAGTGCAAGCCGGTGTGTACGACGCATGTGCCGCGCGCGAACCTACTGTATTCACCGCGCAACAAGATCCTGGCGACAGGACTTATCATCGAGGCATTCCTGTACGAGGAACAGACGCGGCGCGGTATTTCCATCCGTCACTTCGACGAGATGAACGATGTGGCCGATCATTGCACGGTTTGCCACAAGTGCCTCAATCCCTGCCCGGTGAATATCGATTTCGGTGATGTATCCATTCGTATGCGGCACATCCTGCGCGAACGCGGTCAGAAGCGTTCCAGTCCGGTGACCTGGGCGGCGATGGCCTTTTTGAATATTACTGACCCGCGTAGCATCAAGCTGGTCCGCAAGGCGATGATCGAGTGGGGCTATCAGGGACAGCGCTTGGCGTATCAATTTGCCAAGCGTCTGGGCATTGGACGCAAAGGCAGTTTGCCGCGTGCAACCACCGGTGCCATGCCAATCACGGCGCAGGTAATCAATTTTGTGAAGAAGCCGATGCCCGGTGGTCTTCCGACCCAGACCATGCGTGCACTGATCGGTGTCGAGGACAGTAAGCTGGTGCCGATTTTGCGTGACCCGGCGCTGGTTACCGATGATTCGGATGCGGTGTTCTATTTCCCCGGTTGTGGTTCTGAGCGGCTGTTCAGTCAGGTCGGTCTGGCGACCTTGGCCATGCTCTACAAGGTCGGTGCGCAGACCGTGTTGCCGCCTGGCTATCTCTGTTGTGGCTATCCGCAGACCTCGGGCGGTGATGCCGAGCGCGGGCGCAAAATCAGCACCGATAATCGCGTGCTGTTTCATCGGGTGGCGAATACGCTGAACTACATGGACATCAAGACTGTGATCGTGTCCTGCGGCACCTGCATGGATCAATTGCTCGGGTATGAGTTCGACAAGATCTTCCCCGGCTGCCGGCTGCTCGATATCCACGAGTATCTGATGGAGAGGGGTGTCAGCACCGCAGGCGTCGAGGGTGTGCAGTATCTGTATCACGAACCTTGCCACACACCGATGAAGACCCATAACTCAACAGGTGTCGCGGCCAAGTTACTGGGACAGACGGTGACCTTGTCGGATCGTTGCTGCGGTGAAGCCGGCACCTTGGCGGTGTCGCGTCCGGATATCGCGACCCAGATCCGCTTTCGCAAACAGGAAGAGCTGCATCAAGGAATCCTGCAGCTGACCGGTGCCGAACGTGCTGAGCAGGGCAATGTGAAAATGTTGACGTCCTGCCCCGCCTGTCAGCAAGGCTTGATGCGCTATGCCGATGACACGGGTCTGGAAACTGACTACATCGTAGTGGAACTGGCCAATCGCCTGCTAGGTGATCAGTGGCAGAAGGATTTCATCGAGCGGGTGAAGAGCGGCGGGGTGGAGCGGGTGTTGCTTTAAAGCAGGTGCTAGGTGCGAGGTTCTAGGGCCGAGGCGTGAAAGAAACATACCTCGGCCCTAGCACCTCGAACCTCGTCCCTTATGTAAGTGTCTTCACGCCATCCTTGGTACCCAGCAACAGCACATCCGCCGGACGAATCGCAAAAATACCCACGGTGACAATGCCAGGTATATCGTTAAGCTCATGCTCCAGCGCCACCGGATCCATTATCTTCAGATTGTGAATGTCCAGGATCAGGTTGCCGTTATCGGTGGTGAAGTTTTCGCGCAGCACCGGAGTGCCGCCACGTTTGGTCAGCTCTCGGGCCACGAAACTGCGCGCCATCGGGATAACCTCAATAGGTAGAGGAAACGCACCCAGCACGTCCACCAGTTTGGATTCGTCGGCGATACAGATAAACTTCTTGGCGGCGCCGGCCACGATCTTCTCGCGGGTGAGTGCGCCACCACCACCCTTGATCAGGTGTAGGTGTTTGGTGGATTCATCGGCGCCATCAACATAGACGGATAATTCGCCCGCCGCATTCAGATCCATGACCGGGATGCCATGCCCGCGCAGCCGATCGGCACTGGCCACGGAACTTGCCACAGTGCCCTCAATCTTGCCTTTGATGCCCGCCAGGGCATCGATGAAGTAATTCGCGGTCGAGCCGGTGCCGACGCCGACAATCGTGCCGGCCTCGACATATTCCAGTGCCGCCGCAGCGACCTGCTTTTTGAGTTCGTTCTGATCCATGAGTGTGCTTCTTTAGTTAGTGCCTGCGGCTGATGATAGCGGGGCGAGGGGCTTGGGACTAGGGGTTAGACAACATGTAGGGTGTGGTAAGCATAGCGAGCCGCGCCGGTTTGCGGTGACGAATCATGTTCTCAGTGCGGTTCGCTACGCTCACAACACTACGTCTTATAAAGAACCTTCAGCCCCTAGTCCCAAGCCTCTCGCCCCTATATCATCCCCTACATGCCCGAACGCTATCTGAAAATGATCCTGAATGCGCGCGTTTACGAAATCGCGCGCGAAACCCCCTTGGAACCGGCGCGACGCCTGAGTCAGCGTCTCGGCAACCAGATCTGGATGAAGCGTGAAGATCTGCAGCCAGTGTTTTCGTTCAAGATCCGTGGTGCCTACAACAAAATTGCCAATCTGTCCGAGGCAGACTGCCAAAGAGGTGTGATTGCTGCCTCGGCGGGCAATCATGCTCAGGGAGTCGCGATCGGCGCGCAGCATCGCGGTATCAAGGCATTGATCGTGATGCCCCGCACCACGCCGCAGATCAAGGTTGCAGCGGTGCGCAGCTACGGCGCGCGTATCGTATTGCACGGCGATAGCTATGACGATGCCTATGAACATGCGCAGCAGCTCGCTGCCGAAAAGGGCATGGTGTTTATTCATCCCTTTGATGATCCCGAGGTCATTGCCGGGCAGGGCACAGTGGCGATGGAACTGCTGCGCCAGCATACCGGGCATCCGCATGCCATTTTTGTTCCGGTCGGTGGCGGTGGCCTGATTGCAGGTGTGGCGACCTATGTAAAGGCGTTACGACCCGATATCCGCATTATTGGGGTTGAGCCGGAAGACGCGCCGAGTATGCATGCGGCGCTGGCAGCCAAGCGTCGGGTGATACTCAAGCAGGTTGGTATTTTCGTGGATGGCGTGGCCGTGCGTCAGGTCGGCAAGGAAAATTTCCGCCTTGCCCGACGTTATGTGGACGAGGTTATTCTGGTCAGTACCGACGAGATCTGTGCGGCCATCAAAGATATCTTTGACGACACCCGCTCGATTGTGGAGCCGGCCGGTGCCCTGGCCGTGGCCGGCATGAAGAAATACATCGCGCGTGAAGGACTGAGCGAGCAGGAACTGATTGCCATCAACAGCGGCGCGAACATGAATTTCGACCGTTTGCGGCATGTTGCTGAACGGGCCGAATTGGGCGAGCGTCGCGAGGCGCTGTTGGCTGTGACCATCCCCGAGCAGCCCGGTAGTTTCCGGAAATTCTGTAAGGCCCTCGGTCAGCGTTCGATCACCGAATTCAACTACCGTTATGCCGATTCAAACAGGGCGCATGTCTATGCCGGCGTGGATCTGACAGAAGGCGAAGGTGAGCGTCTGGCGCTGATCGAACAACTGCGCAAAGACGGTTATCCGGTCATTGATATGACCGATAACGAAGTAGCTAAGTTGCATATCCGCCACATGGTGGGTGGACGGGCGCCCGCGCTCGATAACGAAATTCTCTATCGCTTCGAGTTTCCGGAGCGTCCCGGCGCGCTGCTGCGGTTTTTGACCGCCATCGGTGAACGCTGGAACATCAGTCTGTTCCATTACCGCAATCA
>JBGSOE010000380.1:0-9833 GCA_041739295.1 Thiohalobacterales bacterium
GCTCGACAGTCTCGAGCGGGCGGCGCAGGCGTTAGACTGCCGTCTGATGTATGTGCTGGTGCCGCGACAATCGCTGGAGACCCTGGTCGAGGCGCGCGCGGAACTGCTGGCGAGCAAACGTCTGGCCGACACGCGACACACCATGGCGCTCGAAGCACAAGCATTGGACGCCAACGATGAGCGCGAACAGCATACGCGACTCGTTCGTCAACTGGTCGAGCAGTCGAGTTCCGCCTTGTGGGAGGATGAGACGTGAGCGATCCGTTGTTTGAAGCCGATGATGCGGCCACGCCGTTGACGATGGATGAAAGAGAGGCATTGATCCCCGCCTACATCGCGTTGCGCCGCGAATTGAATGAAGCGGATTCTCGAGGCCGAGCAATGGGCCTTTGCCCGCAAACGCGAAGTGCTGTCTGATGCGTTTCTGAAGTCGCTGCACAAGCGGATGTTCGGTCGCGTCTGGCGTTGGGCCGGGTGTTTTCGTCAAACAGAACGCAATCTCGGAATCGATGCCTATCGAATACCAACCGAGTTGCGGCAACTGTTTGATGACTGCGCATTCTGGATCGACAACAATACATATTCGCCGGATGAAATCGCCGCACGTTTTCATCATCGGTTGGTGGCGATACATCCCTTCCCCAACGGTAATGGTCGGCATGCACGTCTGGCCGCCAACCTTTTGTTGGTTGCGCTGGGTCGGCCGCGTTTTTCCTGGGGACGCGTGAGTCTGGTCGATGCCAGTGCGACACGAGAAGCCTATGTTGCAGCGTTGATTGCAGCTGATGGGCGCGATCTCGATCCGCTGTTGGCGTTTGTGCGGTCCTGAGGTGTTGATAAGCGGGATCAGTAACCTGATTACAGGTTAATCCTCGATGACTTCAAGTACTCTGACCCTTTGACCACACCAAGCATGCCGACAGGCACACATCAACGAACGTGTTGTGTTGCTGCGCAACGCCTGTCGGGTTACGCGAACGGCGCTAACCTGACCTACATTTATAATGACGGTTGTAGATGTAGGGCGGGTTAGGCACGTCGTTTGTGCCGTAACCCGCCAAGCGTGCTCTGAGGCACACCTTAACGAAGGTGTTGTATTGCTGCGCGACGCCTGTCGGGTTACGCAAACGGCGCTAACCCGACCTACCTTGAACCGATGTAGGGCGGGTTAGGCGCGTTGTTTGCGCCGTAACCCGCCAAGCGTGCCGTCAGGCACACCTTTACACAGGCGTTGTGTTGCTGCGCAACGCTTGTCGGGTTACGCAAACGGCGCTAACCCGACCTACATTCACATCCGGCGCTGCTTAGCGCGGACTCCTGATCAGCCGCAGCAACACAGTGGAACGGCCCTGCAGGGGATAGCTCTCGCCGGTATTGAAGGTGCGGCGATCGGTACGCTCGCCGTTCGCATAGCAGGTGTCGATCTCGACACCCCAGCGGGCGATGCCGACATGGCTTGGCATGCGGAAGCTGATCGGTTTCGCATCGGCGTTGAGCAATAGCAGAAAGGTATTGTCGTAGATTTTGCGGCCGCGTTCGTCGTGTTCTTCGATGGCATCGCCGTGCAGCAGCAGACCCAGGCAGCGGGCGTGGTACAGGTTCCATTCGCGGTCGGTCATTTCCTCGCCGTCCGGCCGCAGCCAGACGATGTCTTTGACATTCGCGCCTTTGATGTGTCGCCCCTGGAAGAAATGCCGGCGCCGGAACACCGGATGTTCGTTCCGCACGCTAATGACCTTGCGCACGAAGTCCAGAAATTCCTGGTCGTAAACGTCAATCTCCCAATTGACCCAGCTGATCTCATTGTCCTGACAATAGGCGTTATTGTTGCCGTTCTGGGTGCGGCCCATTTCATCGCCGGCCAGCAGCATGGGCACACCCTGCGACAGCAGTAACGTGGTCAGGAAATTGCGCTTCTGCTGCCTGCGCGCATTGTTGATGTTCAGGTTTTTCGGCGCGGGGCCTTCCACACCCATGTTCCAGCTCAGATTGTTGTTCTCGCCATCGCGGCTGTCTTCCAGGTTTTCGAGATTGTGCTTGTCGTTATAACTGACCAGATCGGTCAGGGTGAAGCCGTCATGACAGGTGACGAAGTTGATGCTGGCGTAGGGGCGACGGCCGCTTTGTTCATACAGATCACTGGAACCGGTCATGCGGTAGGCCAGTTCACCGATCAGGCTGCCCTCGCCTTTCCAGTAGGCGCGCATGGTGTCGCGAAAGCGGGCATTCCACTCGGTCCAGCCGATCGGGAAGTTGCCGACCTGATAACCGCCTTCGCCCAGATCCCAGGGCTCGGCAATGAGTTTCACGCGCGACAGTACCGGGTCCTGATGCACGATATCCAGAAAGGCACCGAAGCGGTCGACGGCGTGAACTTCACGGGTCAGTGTGGGTGCCAGATCAAAGCGGAAGCCGTCGACGTGCATCTCCTGCACCCAGTAGCGCAGGCTGTCCATGATCAATTGCAGCACGCGCGGGTGCATCATGTTCAGGCTGTTGCCGCAGCCGGTGTAGTCCATGTAGTAACGCTGCTGGTCGGGCATCAGTCGATAATAGGCAACATTGTCGATGCCGCGGAAGCATAGCGTGGGACCTAACTGGTTGCCTTCCGCAGTATGGTTGTAGACCACATCCAGAATGACTTCGATGCCATTTGAGTGCAGCCGTTTCACCATGGTCTTGAACTCGTTGACATCACCGCTGGCGGAATAGGCGGCGTGCGGGGCGAAGTAGCCGATGGTGTTGTAGCCCCAGTAATTGCTCAGCCCGTGCTCCGCAAGGTGGCGGTCGCTGATGAAACTGTGTACCGGCATCAGTTCCACGGCGGTGATGCCCAGCAGTTTGAAATGCTCTATCGCCGCTTCGGTGGCAAGGCCGGCATAGGTGCCCTTGTAGGGCGACGGGACCTCCGGATGATGGATGGTGAATCCCTTGACGTGCAGTTCATAGATGACCGTGTCATGCCAGGGCGTGCGCAGCGGCTGATCGTCGCCCCAGGTGAACGCGGTATCGATCACCCGTGATTTGGGCACACCGTGGGCGCTGTTGCGCGGATCGGGCAACAGGTCCTCTGCCTTGTCGCCAATGGTGTAACCGAACAGGGCATCGTTCCAGCGCACCTGGCCGACGATGTCTTTGGCATAGGGGTCGAGCAGCAGTTTGTTGGGATTGAAGCGATGCCCGTTGTTGGGATCGTAAGGGCCATGCACCCGATAGCCGTAAAGTTGTCCCGGCCGGGCCTCGGGCAGGTAACAATGCCACACCTGATCGGTTTGCCATTGCATGGGAATGCGCGCGGTCTCGCGCCGGCCGCGTTCATCGAACAGGCACAGTTCGACCTTGTCCGCGTATTCGGAAAACAGTGCGAAGTTGACGCCCTCACCATCCCAACTGGCACCGAGCGGATAGGGTTGCCCCGGCCAGACGGCAGTTGATGCACCGTTCATTCAAAAAACCGCATTTGCCACGGAATCACACGGAAAAACACCGGCCATATCTTACGCTTCACGCCGGTACCGCCATCACCCGCAAGGTGGTGAAGAGTCGCTCCAGGAATGTTCTGTGTTTCATTGTCTTCCATATGTTTCCGTGGCTGAAGTAATTTTCCAGGTTGAACGTAAGAAATGTCATTCGGCTCTGACCTGAATTCCACCTAACGTAGGTCGGATTCAGCGCCGCAGGCGCGCGTCCGACAGTCAAGCGTGCCGTTAGGCACACCCTCAAAACACAATGTGTAGCTGCGCAATGCCTGTCGGGTTACGCAAATGGCGCTAACCCGACCTACATGGAACGCATACCTATCCCTATCCAATGTAGGTCGGGTTAGGCGCGTGGTGTGCGCCGTAACCCGACAAGCGTGCCGGTAGGCACCACCATTACAACGGTGTTGTGTCGCTACGCGACACCTGTCGGGTTACGCAAACGGCGCTAACCCGACCTACTTTGAAATAGCTGAAATGATTATTCAGGGTCATGCGTTCTGTTTCAGCTGCAGGACAATGGCCGCCAGCGGTGGCACGGTGAGGCTTAGGGAATGCGACCGGCTCATCCAGGGCAGGTCGTCGGCGATCAGCGCGTTGCCCCCGTTACCCACATTGCTGCCGCCATAGAGCGCCGAATCCGAATTGAAGATCTCACGGTATTCGCCCGCCTCCGGCACGCCGATGCGGTAGCCCTCGTGTGGCTGGGGGGTGAAATTGATGACCACGATCACAAACTGATCGTCGTAGCGGCGCACGAAACTGAGCACAGAGTTGTCTGCATCATTACAATCGATCCATTCGAACCCGCGCCACTCGAACTCGACATGGTGCAGTGCCGGCAGGGTTTTATAGAGTTGGTTCAGGTCTTTCACCAGTCGCTGCACGCCCTGATGATAGGGATATTCGAGCACATACCAGTCCAGTATCTGGGTGCTGTTCCATTCCAGTCCCTGACCGAATTCCGTGCCCATGAACAGCAGTTTCTTGCCGGGGTGACAGAACTGGTAGCTGTACAGCGCGCGCAGGTTGGCAAAGCGCTGCCACTCGTCACCGGGCATCTTGTGGAGCATCGACTGTTTGCCGTGCACGACTTCATCGTGCGAGAACGGCAGCATGAAATTTTCGGTAAAGGCATACAACATGCTGAAGGTCAGTTTGCCCAAGTGATAGCGCCGGTAGAGCGGATCTTCACTCATGTATTCCAGCGTATCGTTCATCCAACCCATATTCCATTTCATGTCGAAGCCGAGGCCGCCGGTCCAGGTGGGACGACTGACTTGCGGCCAGGAGGTCGACTCTTCGGCGATCATGAGAATGCCGGGCTGTTCCTCGTGGGTCACGATGTTCAGTTCGCGCAGGAAATCCAGCGCTTCAAGGTTCTCGCGGCCGCCATACTGATTGGGAATCCATTGGCCCTCTTCGCGCGAGTAGTCGAGATAGAGAATGGACGCTACCGCATCCACGCGCAGGCCGTCGAGGTGCAACTCCTGCAGCCAGAATACGGCACTCGACAGCAGGAAGTTTTTCACCTCGTTGCGGCCGAAGTTGTAGATCAGTGTCGACCAGTCGAGATGTTCGCCCAGGCGTGGATCGCCATGTTCATAGAGCGCGGTGCCATCGAACCGGGCCAGTCCGTGCGCATCCTTGGGGAAATGCGCGGGTACCCAGTCGAGTAACACGCCGATGCCGTTCTGATGACAGGCATCGACAAAGAAACGGAAGTCGTCGGCACTTCCATAACGACTGGTCGGCGCGAAGTAACCGGTCGCCTGATAACCCCAGGACGGGTCGTAGGGATGTTCGGTGATAGGCAGCAGTTCGATATGGGTGAAGCCCATGTCTTTGACATAGTTCACCAGGCTGTCGGCCAGCTGGCGATAGGTAAGAAACTCCCCTTCCGGTCCGCGCTGCCAGGAACCGAGGTGCACCTCATAGACCGACATGGGTGCATGCTGCCAATCGTGTGACGGTCGCTGCTGCATCCAGGCCTGATCATTCCAGGCATAACTGGATGGCCCGGCAATAATCGATGCCGTGTGTGGTCGCACTTCAAACGCCTGGGCATAGGGATCCGTTTTGAGGAGGATTTCGCCGCTCTCACGATTGCGGATTTCGTATTTGTACAGCTGGCCGGGTTCCAGGTCGGGAATGAACAGTTCCCACACACCGCTGCCGCCGCGCACGCGCATCGGATGCCGGCGCCCGTCCCACTGATTGAATCCACCCACCACGCTGACGCGTTCCGCATTCGGCGCCCACACCGCAAACAGGATGCCCTGCACGCCATCGACGGCATGCACATGGGAGCCGAGGATGCGGTAGGCATGGCGATGCTTGCCGGCGCTGAACAGGTTCAGATCGAAGTCCGAGAGTTGCGGCGGGAAACTGTAAGTGTCGTGCGCGATGTGTTCATGATTGGCGGCATCGCGCCAGATCAGATGGTAACGGTCCGGCACCGCGCCGGGCGCGCCGCGCCATTCAAACAGGTCGGTATCGGCAATGCGTTGCAGATGAAGATTGCCTTCGGCGATTGTGACATCGCTCACCTGTGGCAGGTACACGCGCACCAACTCACAGCCATCTTCGTGATGTTTGCCGAGCAGGCTGAAGGGGTCGTGGTGACGGGCCTGGGCAATCCTTTCAAAATCGTGCGCCAGTGTTTCGCTTTGCATCGTAAGCCTCACTGATGAGTCATAAGTCGTTGTGAACTTGAGTTCGTCATTCCGGCGCGTGCCGGACAAATGCGCGAAGCGTGTTATCCATGGCTTTCAAGGCATTGGATTTCGGCATACGCCGGAATGACGAATGCCAATCAAAACCAAAGTCGCCCAAGTATGAACGTTTCATGTATCGGGAATATGACAGCGCCACCAACATGTCGGCTCTCACTCTCAGTGTAGCTGGAAAAACACGGCTCACGGCTCGGAGGTCTTCGGCTGGCTGCGGGGCACGCACTCGTTTTGTCTCACACTATTGGGGCCAAGCCCGCTGCTACAAAATCCCACCCGGAGTCTTGATCCGAAAATATTATTTCAGCCACGGAAACACACGGAAGACACTGCAACATAGTACCTTCCTGGAGCGACTATTCACCACCTTGCGGGTGATGGCGGTGCCGGCGTGAAGCGTATGGTCTTGTCCGGGTTTTTCCGTGTGCTTCCGTGGCAAATGCGGTTTATAGGTTTAACGTTTGTAAATGGTTTCCTGACACCGTAAACGGAGAGTCCCCTCTCCCCTCGCGGGAGAGGGCCAGGGAGAGGGGGCTGGCTGAAACTGACTCACCCTCTCCCTGGCCCTCCCCCGTCAAGGGGGAAGGGACTTCCTTATTAACCTAAAAAATCATTTCAGCCACGGAAACACCTGGAAGACACTGAAACACAGTACCTTCCTGGAGCAACTATTCACCACCTTGCGGGTGATGGCGGTGCCGGCGAGAAGCTGATGAACTTGTCCGGGTTTTTCCGTGTGCTTGCGTGGCAAATGCGGTTTATAGGTTGATCAGTAAACATTGGGGGAATAATGGACTCGCGCTTCGAAAGCGGCAAACGTGTCGCGTGACGGCGTTCCTGGAGTTGCCGTTTGCGTAGTCAATGTGTTCGCTGAGGGTGTATCTGGTGCCAGGGCTTTTGACAGACCCGCATAGAATTCGTTGGGTGTGCCATTGAGAACCAAATACATATTGGCTATGACAATCGAGATGGCCACTACCAAACTGATACGCAATCTTATCCCTGATGAGCTCATGAGCGCGACCTCCTGCAGTTCAATGTTCTGGGTCGGAGCTTGCGGCGGAATTACCTGCCGATAATCAACCCCTGCCTGCCCTTTTATTTTAGCAACAGCTGTGCCAATTCTGAATGCTCTTGACTATTGCCAGCCAAACAATAGGTTAGTCATTTAACTTCAAAATATTGACGCGCACTGCTGCACTAGCATGGTTGATAAATGTCTGCATGCATTTATATAGTGCATTCAGCGACAGATGTGAACGCGCGCCATATAAATGGTTCCTGCCCTGGCGGGCATTATTATTTTGGAGAATGTTGATGCCCTCTCCCCAACCCTCTCCCAAAGGGAGAGGGGGTAAGTGGGACATGAACCCTCTCCCGGAAGCGAGAGGGAAAATGTGGGACATGAGTTCCTTCTCCTTCCCGGGAGAGGGAGTCGTGGAACAGCAGTGCTCATCCCCTCTTATTTATTGGGGCGCCTGTGGTACGTTGCGACGTTCTTCATTAAAGGCCCCTCTAGCGTCCAATCGAGAAGTAGAAACACGCGCTCGCGTCGGGTTCACAGGATCTGAACATCAAGTGATCCCCATCCCGGTAATACCCGCCATGGTCTTGCACCCAAAAATGCATATGCACTCTGGCGTAGTCATCCCAGTTATTCCAGGATCGCCAATGACCGCGATACGTATAGTTATGCCCTCGATGTCTCTGGTGATCGTAATGACGATGCCGGTCATAGGGACTCTCCCTATAGCCACGATAGCCTGAGTAATCAGGGTCTGCGAATACCGGAACCGTGATTGCCATGAGGGCCAGAAGACACAGAAATGAACTGACAAGCCGTTTCATGTGACATCTCCAAGGTGGAAGACGTTCTGCCATACACCCGGTGTGTTCGTGCGCAAAATCACGGGCATTGGGGTCGCGGGCGTGAGTGCGTCAGGCGGCCGGAATTTTGCGCAAGTGCGCGTTTGTCATGCACCAGACCCTGTTCCCAGAGAAAGCACTGATGCATACCGTCACCTGCCCTACCTGTCTATAACGATAGCAGACCTACGCACACACGCCGGCCGACCATAGCCCAGCCGGGATTTCGAAAGAACACAGGTGCGAGGGATATCAGCAATGTGACAGTGGCGGGATGATTCTACCCTGTGTGCCTTACCTCTTAGGAGCGACAGCGCCACGCTTCGGCGCACCTCGCGACCATGAACGAAAACAGGAACGCCGCTACAAACAGCATCAATGCCGTAGTCAGACTATTCAGGCGCTCCGGTGCCACCAGTAATAACACCCCGAGTCCAAGCATCATGCTGCCTGACAGCAGTTTTAAAAACCGGCCTTCTGATTCCTTAAGCTTGCGCGAACCCAGAGTGACCGCAAACAACACCACAATCAGTAACAGGGGAATCACATAAATTACGTTGTACAACGCCAAATAGAGGTAATGCTTTTCAGTGGATATGTCATTCAATGTCAGTATGCGCGTATAGACCATCGGAAACCCGGCTGTACAGAGCAATTCATACATATTCGCCGCCATCGCCAGCAGCACGGTGCCGACCAATAGTGCTGACATATTGCCGGTTTTTAACAAGTCTCGGCCACGCTGAAAAATAGAATTTTTTTGTTTGTCTGTCAGACTCAGGCTGACACCCTCTCTTAACCAGAAATAATCCTTGATACTGATCAGTGCCATCACTATGGCAACACTGCCGGCAGCCAGTGTGACCACGCGGATCTCACCAAGCAGTAGAAAAACATTCAACCAGGCCGCCATAAAGGCAAAATAGACCAGTCCAGATACCAGCACGAATACTGTTCCAATAAACAACATGCGGCGACGGCTGCGCTGGTGCACCATCAAACTCAACAGGAATAACAGCACAAAGAAGGCACAGGGATTGAAGGCGTCCATACCAGCCAGCAATAGCGTCAACACCGGCAGTGAGAATTGTTCTGCATCCAGATCACCTATCAGCGGCAAGCCAGCCAGCATCGACTGCGTCTGGCCTTGCTCCATCCCCACTTGCAATGCTGGCATTTTTTCATACACCTGTTGATAACATTCAAGCAGTTTCCGTTCGATGAATTTACCACCGACCTCATCCCCGCCCCATCCTGTGTACATCTTTCCGCACAACATAAATGCCGGCACTGAGCTAGCCTGCACCTTGAGCAAGTCTGCCATCTTCAGAAAACGTATCCGGTTTTCTGGCTGGTCATACAGCTCGAATGAATAGAGTTTCAGCCACGGATAACGAGCTTGCAGTGATTCGATAAATGGCTTGGCTTCCAGACAATGCGGGCAGCGGTTCGACCAGTAGAAATACAGGGAAACAGAAGGAGATCCGGTAGCATCAGGATTGAACCAGAGCGTCTCCTCGCCCGGAAGCAGAGAGCCCGCCACCGCGTCGCTCCGAACAACTAGCGCCACGCAGATAGCAATAAGAATAATTACCCAGTTCGCGACTCTGACTATGCTACGTAATTTTCTGAACGCGCTGTTCATGGAGCCGGCCTGATATTCGGTGAAGGATTTCATGCATGAAGACAACATCATGTCCATTTTATACCGCACATCTGGGTACACCACTTAAGGCACCTCTGATTAATTCGCTGA
>JBGSOE010000407.1:0-6381 GCA_041739295.1 Thiohalobacterales bacterium
GGCTTTCACGCCGATAACGGTTCCGAGTACATCAATTATCAGGTCGCCCAACTGCTCAATAAACTGCTCATCGAGTTCACCAAGTCCCGCTCACGCCAAACCAACGACAACGCCCTGGCCGAATCCAAGAACGGTTCCACCGTGCGCAAGCACTTCGGTTACAGCCACATCCCCCAGAAATACGCCGCGCGCGTCAACGCCTTCAATCGCGCACACCTCAACCCCTATCTGGTCTTCCATCGACCCTGCTTCTTCCCCGAACTCACCGTCGATGCCAAAGGCCGACAGCGTAAACGCTACCGCTACAAGGACATGATGACCCCTTACGACAAGCTCAAATCGCTGCCTCAGGCCGAGACCTTCCTCAAACCCGGGATCAGCTTCACCGCCCTGGATGCGCTCGCCTTCGCCATCAGCGATAATGAGGCCGCCTTACAACTCAGTCAGGCACGACAACGACTCTTTCAACAGATTCATGGACAGGATGTGGCCTGATCAGACTCCCCCGCTTCAGGCTCATTCTTGGATTGGAAAGGACTGCGATCGATTGAATGTTGTGGAGAACAGCGTCTGGCGGGACGAAACGCCGCAACCGTCCTGCTCCTCAATTACACTGCCTTCACTATCTACGCCAAACCTACGCCAAGGCTAGATAACTAATTGATAAAAAATATATTACGACTGACGAGACATGGAGAGGCGAAGCCGAAGTCGAGGAGCCCCCGGTAGGCGCGGGGCTGCCGGGCGAAGCAGCCAGCCCTTTAGCGCCGTCAAGTCACTGTGGCGCTTTTCAGCCGCAGGACGAACCGGGGCAAAAGGAATTAGCTGTCGCGCAACCCGAAGGTGCAAGGGCTGACTGGGATGTCCCGTTGCACTTACTGAGGGGCGCGACACTCTTGCCCGGCCCCGGGGGACGAGCGGGATTACGGCGAACTGAACGAGGTGCGGGAACGCACTGCGGCACAAGTTGCTTATCTCTACGGCGCGCTTGACCCGAATACGACCCCGGAGCGCAAGATGGATCTTGATGCAAAGCTGCGCACATATTGCGGGCAGGACACCTGGGCCATGGTGGAGGTGGCCTATTTCCTCGCTAGGTCGGGCCGACCAATACGGCAGGCAGGCATGTAGAGTGCAAAGCTTGGAGTGAAACCCTGGGGGTCACGCAAGAATGATCGGTTGATACCAAGAATAGGTGAAGATCCTAGATGACTTCCCGTTTGGTAATGCTCCATATAAGTTATCTGTCGGGCCTCGAATGGGTCGAATTTTCAAACAGAAGATCACTTCTGTGGCGATTTGCGACTGACGGGCAAATGACGGGCAGAGTTGTGCACCGTAGGGATTTGTTCTGTGAAACTGTGCAACGGGCGTCCCGCAAGTGGTCGATTATATTTTGGTAGTGGCTCCGGGCTATGGTTTATAACCCGAAGGTCGTAAGTTCGAACCCCTCAGGGAGAGTGCTTGTAGTTCTGAAAAACGATTCCAAGTACAATGTCCATCCCGCTTGCGGGACTTTTGCGGGACCTGTTATGCGGCGTGATGCATAGTCCTGCAAGTGGTGCAACGGGCGCCCCGATTGATTTTAATGAATACAACTACTTATAATGCAACTTACGGAATGGGGTGCAGGTGGTCGGAGGTTCAAATCCTCTCGCCCCGACCAATAATTTAAGAGTGGCCAATGGCCGCTCTTCTTGTTTGTGGGTTAACGATACTATTGCCAACAGTCGTGCATGGATCCGGCAAGTGTGGATGTGCTGGCCTTCCAATGTTGGGTAACATGTCTATAGTTGGTGAATTCCGCGCAAATGCCCAGTGCATGGTATGTATCTTGTATATAAATCTTGTGTGTACGGTGTCGCTGTTCAGCGGTAAGCGTAATGAACAAAAAGATGAAGAGCCAGCAATCGGTTCAGCATCCCACAGGGAATTAGGGTAGGTCACCATGAAAGGAATATGTAGCCTCTTGCTCTTCAGCGCGGCATGCGGACTTTCCGCATGCGCAAGCAGACCACCACAAGATGAAGTGGCGGATCCGTTAGAACCCGTCAATCGAGTCGTTGATACTGTCAATGACAAAATCGATCGTGCGGTCTTCAAACCCACCGCAAAGGCGTATGAAAAGGTCGTGCCAGGTCAGGCGCGCACTAGCGTCACTAATTTCTTCAGTAATTTGGGCGAGCCGCTCGTCTTCACCAATCAATTCTTGCAAGGAAAGCCTAAAGAAGGTATCTCGGATATCGCACGATTGTTGGTTAACTCAACAATCGGATTGCTGGGTCTATTTGATCCAGCTACTAAAATGGGTCTGGCAAAGCATAATGAAGATTTCGGTCAGACATTTGGTAAATGGGGTTTCGGCGAGGGTTGGTATGTTGTTCTGCCGCTGCTTGGTCCGAGTACCGTCCGCGACAGTATCGGTTTGATCGGCGACTATCAGATGGACCCCGTGTCCCACATTGATGAAGTGCGTGAGCGCAATTCACTGACCGCGTTGCGAGTGATCGATACCCGCGCCAATCTGCTGAGTGCTACCAGACTACGGGATACAGCAGCACTTGATCCTTATTTGTTTACCCGCGAAGCCTACCGGCAGTTGCGCTGGAACCGTATCCACGACGGCAATCCGCCGCCCGTAGTATTCGATGATGATGAGTGATGTCTGTGCGTGTCTCTGTTAGCGGAGACACGCATTTGCATAGCATTGTCGGTTTACAACTCTGCTGATTTCAACACCAGCAACTTTTCGATCTGCATATCATGAATGGTGTAGGGGATTCCGCCCACACCTAATCCCGACTGCCGCAGTCCTGCAAACGGCATCCAATCGACGCGAAACGCAGTATGGTCATTGACCATAACCGCTGCTGCATCCAAACGGTGATAGGCGTGCAAGGCTACATCCAACTGTTTCGTGAAGACCGCGGCCTGAAAGGCAAAGGGTAGGTCATTGGCCTGGGCGATGGCCGCATCCCGATCCGTCGTGGTGTAGACGCAGATGACGGGGCCGAAGATCTCTTCGCGGGAGACACGGGCCGTTGGCGGTGGATCGAGCAATACCGTTGGTTCGTAGCAGGTCTCCGAAAGTGCCTTGCCACCGCATAATAATGTCGCGCCGGCAGCAATTGCCTCTTCAACCCAGCTGTGAATACGTTCCAGTTCCCGGGGACGAATCAGTGGCCCGATATCGGTATCTGCAGCAGTGGGATCACCGACCTTGAGTCGCGCCGCCTGTTGTACCAAACCCTCTGTGACCTGTTGCACGATAGCCGCTGCGCAGAATACCCGCTGCACCGATACGCACACTTGGCCGGCGTGATAGAAGCCACCCTTGGCCAACAATGGCAGCATGGTATCCAGGTCGGCGTCGGCTTCGACCAGAACCGGTGCTACACCCCCGTGTTCCAGCGCGCAACGCGTCCCGGGCGCGAGTCGTGAGCGCAACATCCAGCCAATCCTGGCGCTGCCAATGAAACTGAAGAAGCCCACCCGCGGATCGGTGACGAGTTGCTCTGCAACCTCTGGTCCGGTCGTGACCAGTACCTGGCACCAGGCTGCCGGAAGTCCCGCCTCGTGCAACAGTTTTACAAAACGGTAGCAGGACAGTGGCGTGTCTTCGGCCGGTTTCACGATCACCGGGCAGCCGGCCGCAATCGCCGGTCCGACCTGATGCACAATGAGATTGAGCGGGTGATTAAAGGCGCTGACGGCGACGACCACGCCGATCGGCTCATGATGGGTCATGGCAAGACGATTCTGTGAGGCCGCATTCAACCCCATGGGGACCTCGCGACCACTACCGCTACGCATGCACTCAATACAGTTACGGATACCGTCTATCGCGCGTGTCACTTCCACCCGTGAATCCAGCAATGGCTTGCCGCCCTCGCGGGCCGCTTCCAGGGCGAGTTCCTCATGATGAGCCTCCATCAGCTCAACGGTACGTCGCAGGATGGCGATCCGCGTCGCAGCCGGTAACCAGGCATCGCGGTCACGAAACAGGGCATATGCCGTTGCCAGCGCCTGCTCAACGACTGCCGCATCCCCGGTGTCCAGTGTGGCGATAGGGCTTAGATCGAAAGGTGCTAGGACCTGTAGCGGCTTGCCCTGGGTGCGTGCCCCTGGTACCAGCAAGGGATGATGATTGCTCATGCATTCTCCTTCAATGTTGGCGGGTCCCCAGCGACCACTGCCATGAGACGACATAATGCCTGACAGTATGCCCAGCTTTTGGGATAATGCGTACCCTCGCGCCCTGTCCGCATGGCGTTATTACCCAAAAGCACAGAGACGTGCACTGTACCGGGGGATTCCCGGCGGGACATATTTGGTAATCACATGAGCAATCGATACGGAACAGACGACCTTCGCATCCTTGGTATTAGGGAGGTGACACCGCCTGCACAGCTGCATGAGGGGCAGCCGGTTACCGAGGCGATGGCCCAGACTATCGTAGCCACGCGGCGTGCCATCCACGATATCCTGGTGGGTGTCGATGATCGCTTGCTGGTCATCATCGGACCTTGTTCCATCCACGATCCGGATGCGGCAATGGAATACGCCCGTCGATTGAAGCAGATTCGTGATCAATTGGATAACGATCTGCTGATTGTCATGCGGGTTTATTTCGAAAAACCGCGCACGACAGTAGGCTGGAAAGGGTTGATCAACGATCCAAATCTCGATGGTAGTTTCAACATCAACGAGGGCCTGCGCATCGCCCGCAAACTGCTTGCCGATCTAAATGAAATGGGTATGCCGGCAGCGACTGAATTCCTGGATCTGATCAGCCCGCAGTATGTCGCCGATCTGGTGAGTTGGGGCGCTATTGGTGCGCGCACGACCGAGAGCCAGGTTCACCGCGAGCTGGCTTCCGGATTATCCTGTCCGGTCGGTTTCAAAAACGGCACCGATGGCACCTTGCGCGTAGCGGTCGATGCCATTCGCTCAGCCTCGCAACCGCATAACTTTTTGTCGCTCACCAAAGAAGGCCGTTCGGCGATTTTCTCGACGGCGGGCAATGCTGACTGCCATATCATTCTGCGTGGTGGCAAACAGCCCAATTACGATACAGCCAGTGTCGCCAAGGCGGTCAGCGAGTTGGAGGCGGCGGGTCTACAAGGACGTCTGATGGTCGATTTCAGCCACGCCAACAGCCTCAAGGACCACCAGCGTCAGCTGGAGGTTGGACGCGATGTGGGTGCGCAGATCGCGGCCGGTAATCACGCCATCATCGGCGCAATGATCGAAAGCCATCTGCAGGCCGGACGGCAGGATGTGCAGCCCGGACAAGCGTTGGCCTATGGCCAGAGTATCACCGATGCCTGCATCGGCTGGGACGACAGCGTCATCCTGCTGGAGCGACTGGCAGAAGCTGTGCGTGCACGGCGCCAGCATAAAGCCGCAAAAGCGGCGTCATGAACACGCAAGTCGGGAATGAATGATATCGAACACCGGGTGTAACGCGGATCAACCTGGGTTTGCGTCACGAGCACTTCTTGTGCGCAAAGGCTTCTCACGCTGGTGTATGATCAGCGCCTTTACGCAGCTGGGTTAAAGAAACAGGCTATGTTGGAAATCAATCCCGTCATCAACTGCATCAAAGACCTCAAGGGGCGTTCCGAGACCCTGAGGGGGTATCTTTGACTATGCCGCCAAGCGCGAGCGCCTCGAAGAGGTAAATCGCGAGCTGGAACAACCCAACGTCTGGGATAAGCCCGAACGTGCTCAGGAGCTGGGGCGCGAGCGCGCGCGCCTTGAAGAAATCGTATTCACACTCGGTGACATGAGCGATAAGCTCAATGACGCCGAAGAACTTGTGCAAATGGCCGGTGAAGAAAACGATGAGTCGACTGTGGAGTCGATACGTGCAGATCTAGCCGAATTGGAAAAACAGGTTGCTGACCTGGAATTCCAACGCATGTTTTCCGGTGAGATGGACCCCAATAATGCCTTCCTGGATATCCAGGCCGGCTCGGGCGGTACCGAGGCGCAGGACTGGGCGGAGATGCTGCTGCGTATGTATCTGCGCTGGGCCGAGCGGCGTGGTTTCAAGGCTGAAATCATTGAAGCCTCCGCCGGTGAGGTCGCCGGAATTAAAAGTGCGACAGTTAAAATCGACGGCCCCTACGCCTACGGCTGGTTACGTACCGAGACGGGCGTGCATCGACTGGTGCGTAAATCTCCTTTTGATTCGGGGAATCGCCGCCATACATCATTCTCCGCAGTGTTCGCCTCACCCGAGATCGATGATAGTTTCGAAGTTGATATCAATCCCGCCGATTTAAAAGTCGACACCTATCGCGCCAGTGGCGCCGGTGGTCAGCACGTCAACCGGACCGAATCGGCGATTCGTATTACGCATATTCCGAGCGGCAT
>JBGSOE010000432.1:0-3435 GCA_041739295.1 Thiohalobacterales bacterium
CGCAAAGGCCGCGATGATCGCATTGAAAGTTTTCTTGGTTTGCTCTGGATCGTATTTAAAACTCAGCAATCGATTACCCAACCGGTACTGCTCGAAGGCTAGCGCAAAATCACCCAAGCTATCGTAGAGCTTGCCGAGTGCGAAATGGATGTCACCGCGCAGCGATTCTTCCATCGGCGTAGTGACCAGCTCTTCGAGTAGCGCGACCGCCGCAGATTCTTCACCGTTGTGTTTTGCCAATACGGCATAAACTAGCGCAACCACTGGCGCGACAGGCCGACGCGCCAACAGATTTTGCAAAACAGCCAAGGCCTGCTGGTAATCACCTTCGTATTCATAGCTAAGCGCCAGCGTGGCACACGCCTCCGGCTGCTCCGAGTGTCGCGACAGGACTTCATGCAACTGCACTCGCGCATCCTGATAGCGCCCTGCCGCACTCAACAAACGTCCCAGACAAATGCGCGCAGGAATCGACCCTGAATCGAGGGCGACAGCTTCGCAGTACAACGTTTCTGCACCCGAAAATTGCGACATTGATTCGAGTCGCTGAGCGGCTTGAATCAGTGTGCGGTACAAGTGTTGAGTAATCGCCTGATTATTTGGTATCAGTGCGCGCGCCCTGCGCAAAGGCTCAACAGCCATGACCGGACGTCCGAGCGCGAACATGGCGGAGCCCAGCAGAAACCACGCATGAGCGTTGTTCGGATCGCCGCGTGTTATCTGTTCAGCCGCTTGCCGGGCCTCATCAATGTGGCCCGCACGCATCAAGTCCTGAATTCGCTGCAACGGGTCAGCGATCATTGCTCAACCGCTTGTTCGCACCATTGCTGCCAAGCCTGTCGGTAGCAACTTTCCAGACGCACGCAAAATCCCTGCTTATCCATGAGCGGTGACGAGCGCATACGATCACGCAGGCTTGCATGTAAGGTCTCAAGGCGTGCAGCGTCGTTGGCGAGCGCGACCGCGCGGCGTTCATATTCGCCACGATCACTTGCCGCGAATTCCGCTAAACCAATCTGACTCAACAAACTCAATCCAACCCTACTAGCATGCACCTGATCTACAAGCGTTACAACAGGCACGCCCATCCACAGCGCTTCACAGGTCGTGGTCGTGCCATTGTAGGGGAACGTATCGAGCGCAATATCCATGCGCTGATAACATGCAAGATGTTGTTCAATAGAAGCGGTATAGGCGATAAGTTCAAGCCGATGAGCGGCTATCCCGTGCTCGCCGAAGCGTGCGGCAATGCGCTCGCGCACACTGGCATCTGCAAGTGCCGCACCCTTGAGCAGTAAACGGCTGCCCGGCACAGACTGCAAGATCGCAGACCAGCAGGCGATGACTGAATCATTCACCTTGGCGAGATTATTTAGCGAACCAAAGGTCACGTAGCCATTCAGTTGGCAAGGTGGCGAACCACAATCCGGCGCAGCCTTAGGCGGGGAATAGCAAAGAAAACCGTTAACAATTCGTAGTAGCGTTTCAGTCGCGCGCTCGTCAGCCACTCCGCTCGGATCAGCCCACTCATCTATCAAACGATAATCCATGGCGGGCAACCCGGTGGTATCGGGGTAACCGATCCAACTCATCTGCACAGGCGCGGGACGATACGCAAATGCACCCAAGCGATTACCACTGGTATGACCAGAAAGGTCAATCAAGATATCGATACCATCTGCGGCGATGAGCGTAGCCAGATCGAGATCGCTCAACACCGCGACATCTCGCCATAGGTCTGCCGCTTCACGCAACTGCACGGTCATCGCATCGTGGCGTTCAGGTCGCAGATTCGAATAGCAGTAGACCAGGTAAGCGGCGCGATCCTGGTGCTCGAGTATGGCGGCGATAAAATGTGCGACAGAATGCTGCTTGAAGTCACCTGACACATAACCGACTCTCAATACACGAGCCGGATCAGGCGCGTTTGCATGCCGCGACCTTGCCTCCACCGTGGTGCCGTATACCTCTCCCCAATGACGATGTGCCGCATAGAGTTCCTGCGGCGAAATTCGATCCGAGTAATGCATATCCATGAGTAGATGTTGCTGCATTTCTATATTCGCAGGGTCAAGCTCAACGGCTCTCTGGTCATGCTGCAGCATAACTTCGACCCGACCTTCGTCGAGGAACAGACCGGAGAGGCTGGCATGCGCCCGTGCATTACCCTCATTCGCATTGAGAAGCTGCTGCAGTTCGTTAGCCGCCTCAGTCAAAAACCCCGTGTGACGCATGATCATCGCCCGCCCGAATCGCGCTTCAGCATGCCCGGGATCGGCCGCCAAACATACCTCAAAAGCGCCCAAGGCCTGCTCTTGACGACCCAGCTCAGAGAATATAAATCCTTGTTGATAACAGAGGTCAGCCTGTCCGGGCAACTGCTCAAGCCCCTGCTCAATAACCGTTAATGCTTGACCAAGCTCACCTCGGTCGATCAGAAACTTTGACAACACCAGATACGTTTCAGCCAACTTGGGGGCTGCAACAGCAGCTTGCCGATAGCAGGATTCCGCAGCGCTGAAGTGTCCTAAGCGCTGATGCGCTGACGCCAGGTTGTTAATGGCTTGCGCCTGGCGCGGAGCGATCGCGAGTGACTCTTGATAGAGGCTAATCGCCAGCTCGAGCCGACCCTGCCCCAAAACGCTGTCGGCTAGCGCGGTAATGATCTCGGCATTACTCGGCTGTAAAGACCGCGCACGAAGCAACACCTCTTCTGCCTCAATCACCCGATCCTGACGCAGTAATACGATTCCAAGATTATGTAGTAACACCGGCTGATCTGGTGCGAGTTGCAACGCCTTGCGGCAGCATTTCTCTGCTTCGTAGAAGACACCAAGGGCACCATGAACGGCGCCCGCGAGAAACCAAAGCTCGGGGTCCTTAGGCGTTTTTTTGCACAACGCCGTACATAGCTTAAGCGCCTCGGGGAATCGATTCAGTCGGCACAACTCTCTAAGTTCTGGCTTTCTATCCTGCATAGCCATACCGGGTCAGCCAACCACTGGTCAATGCAGAAAGCTGCGCCTGCTGTTCAGAGTTAAGTAGCGTCCGCCATTCACCACCCACGCTATCGCTCACATGCCCCCCTTGAAATCCAGTTACTTCATCGTAAAGACGAACACTTCCGTCAGCGTTACGCTGCACAGATCCTAGTGGCCGCTCTTCACTATCATCCGCTTCAGTGCCGCCGAGCTCTGCAACATAGTTACGCACTTTCTCACGTGCGTATTCGTCAGCTATCAATGCGGCCCGCTCAGATGTTACTGGATAATCCAAAAAGTCGGCAATGCGCAGAATCGTTTCTACCGGACTCTGCATAATATTTTCGTAACGCACGTCGAGCACATCGAATCGAGATTCACCAAAATAATAATCCACGTGCGCCAGAGACTCGCTAAAACTCTCGATCGCCCGTTCGAAATCACAGTGGGTAAA
>JBGSOE010000039.1:0-1524 GCA_041739295.1 Thiohalobacterales bacterium
TCCTCAACCTGCCCCATCAGGTAATAGGCTTCGGCGGATTTCGGATCGATCTGCAATACATTCTTAATCTCGACCCCCGCCTTATCCCAGTTCTCCTCCGCGATGAATGCCTTACCGCGCTCAAGATAGTTGGCTTTACGCTCCTCTTTACCGCCGCAGCCAACCAGCACAATCGCCGCCAATGCGACGACCAGTAGTTTCTTTTGAGTTCCGAGCAACATGTTCCATCCTCCACGGATTTTGTTTCGTTATGATGTCTATGCTAAACCACGCACCTGGTCAGGCGCGGCGTTCACGTTATCCAAGAACCACTGATAGGCATTGGCGATGCCAGCCTCAAGGCCGATCTCTGGCTGCCAGCCCAAAGCACTAATGCGACCGATATCGACCAGTTTGCGCGGCGTGCCGTCAGGCTTGGTCGTATCGAAAACAATCTCGCCCGTATAACCCACCGCCTTCTTAACCAGGCCTGCCAGATCGCCGATTGTAATATCCGAGCCCATGCCGACATTGACGATCTCCGCGCCCTCATAATTCTCCATCAAAAACACGCAGGCCCGCGCACAATCATCGACATGCAGAAATTCGCGCAATGGCTTACCCGTACCCCACACAACCATTGAAGGCGCGTCCGCTATTTTCGCTTCATGAAATTTGCGAATCAATGCCGGCATGACATGGGACTTTTCCAGATCAAAATTATCGCCGGGTCCATAGAGATTGGTTGGCATCGCTGAAATGAATCGCGCGCCATATTGACGCTGATAGGCCTGACACAACTTGATGCCGGCGATCTTGGCGACGGCATACCATTCATTCGTCGGCTCCAGTGGACCCGAGAGGAGGTATTCCTCCTTCAGCGGCTGCGGCGCCAATTTCGGATAGATACAGGTACTACCGAGAAACAGCAGCTTCTGCACGCCGCTGCGGTAGGCGGCATCAATGACATTCGCCTCCATCATCAGGTTTTCATAGATGAATTCGGCGGGATAAGAATCGTTGGCTAAAATGCCACCGACCTTGGCAGCCGCCAGGAATACATAGTCAGGGCGCTGCTCGGCGAAGAATGTTCGCACAGCGCCCTGCTCGCGCAGATCCAGTTCTCGGCTGGTCGCGAGAACTAAATTATTGAAGCCATGCGCCACTAGATAACGCACGATCGCAGCACCAACCAATCCACGATGGCCTGCGACGTATATCTTGTCATTTTTATTGATCATAATTTCTTTTGCCACGGAATCCACGGAACAACACAGAAAAATATTACAGTTAACGCCCTACACGATTAATCGTTTGATTTGCGCCTTTGGAAACGCGAAGTTGATCAGCAAACCGACTTGCCACTGACCAGCCCTGAGGTAATTCAGAAGCTGAGCTTCATTGCCAGGTGACAGTTGCCGCTGCGCCTTGAGTTCCAATAACACACGACCTTCAACCAGAAGATCTGCTACATATTCTGCTACGACTTTACCCTTATACCGAACTTCGAGTGGAACTTGTGTTTTCACCTCGACACCCTGAGAT
>JBGSOE010000044.1:0-5191 GCA_041739295.1 Thiohalobacterales bacterium
AGCCGTCATTCCGGCCCGCGCCGGAATGACGGCTTATTCAGAGTTTCCTTAGGCTACGCTTAACATATCTTGAATCGGCTATAACCGAATGGCAGTTACTTACGTTCAATGTAGGTCGGGTGAGCGCAGTTTGCGTAACCCGACAGGCGTTGCGCAGCAACACAACGCTTTGTTTAATGTGTGCCTGACGGCATGCGTGGCGGGTTACGGCGCAAACAGCGCCTAACCCGCCCTACATCGATCAATGTAGGTCGGGTTAGCGCAGTTTGCGTAACCCGACAGGCATTGCGCAGCAACACAACGCTTTGTTTAATGTGTGCCTGACGGCACGCGTGGCGGGATACGGCGCAAACAACGCGCTTAACCCACCTTGCATCGGACACGAAGCCGCTTATGTAAGCGCCATTCGGCTATAGTCTTTTGTCGGGCTATCATCCCGCCCCTCCAGATCCCCATTGTTTGAGTTAGAATAAAACCATGTTTACGTTCCGACAAATCCTGCAGGGGCTGATATTGATTGCGATATTGATCGGTATCGCATTGCTGTTGGAGTCAGGTCAATTTTCTGAGCTATTTGACAAGGAATGGATGGACGGCGAGATCCGCGGTCACGGATTAAATGGCACATTGTTATTTGTGATGATCGCGGCCTTGCTCGCTTCAGTAGGTTTGCCACGCCAGATTGTTGCCTTTATGGCTGGTTATGGTTTTGGATTTTCCGAAGGTGCCGGGCTGGCGATGCTGGCGGTCGTTTCCGCCTGTGCGTTGAGTTTCGGTTACGGGCGTCTTGGGTCAGTCATCTTCAGTTCGGTACAAATGCCGCAGCGTATGCAGCGCCTGGCCGGATTCATTAAAGACAATACCTTTACCAGTACGGTCATGATACGGCTGTTGCCGCTGGGAGGTAATTTACTGGTCAATCTCACGGCGGGTGCTGTGCGCGCACCGGGTGTGCCGTTTTTTTCCGGATCGATGCTGGGTTATATACCGCAGACACTGGTGTTCGCGCTGATTGGCAGCGGTGTCCAGGTTGATCACAGTCAGCGTATTGGCCTGGGTGTTGTGCTGTTTGTGGTATCAACACTGCTGGGTGTGAAGTTGTACCGTAGATACCGGGCGCGATTGAGCGCAGCAGCTGAAGTGGCGCCTGATTACTATTGATCATTACCCATCGGGATGACACAAACTCCCCTCTCCCAAACCCTCTCCCTGCAAGCGGGGAGAGGGGATAACCCCCTCTCCCGCCGGGGCGGGAGAGGGTTGGGGAGAGGGTCATGCCATCAAGTAATGCTCAATAGAACCTAAACTCAGGAGGCAGTTCACGGCTCCCATCGATCTCCTGTTGTGTTGCGCTGGATCAAAGGAGCGCTGCCCGTAGATTAGCTACTATTCCAGGTAGCCCATCCCGCCGACAGCGAACACTAGAGGTCGCCGCCATGCCCAACTATTCCGTTGATGCC
Organism: Thiohalobacterales bacterium; assembly: GCA_041739295.1. Classification (GTDB taxonomy): domain Bacteria; phylum Pseudomonadota; class Gammaproteobacteria; order Thiohalobacterales; family Thiohalobacteraceae; genus JAHJQQ01. Next base: position 1,461 of record JBGSOE010000044.1, read on the forward strand.
ATCCGCAATATCGCCCTGGTCGGTCAAAGCGGCAGCGGCAAGACTACGCTCGTCGAGGCCCTGCTGCACCGCGCCGGTGTCGTCGGTACGCCCGGCGATGTGGCGAAAGGCAACACCGTTTGCGATTACACGGCGCTGGAAAAAACCTATGGCCATTCGCTGTCGTCCAGTGTGGTGAGTTTCGATCACGAACGTCTGCATCTGAACCTTATCGACACGCCGGGGATGCCGGATTTCGTCGGCCAGTCCATTGCGGCGCTGCCGGCGGTGGAGACCATTGCGGTGGTGATCGATGCCGTCGCCGGAGTCGAGCCGGTCGCGCGGCGCATGCTGGAATGGGCGGCGGCGCGCAAGCTGTGTCGCATGATCATCATCAACCGCATCGATATGCCGGGTGCCAATCTTGAAACCCTGGCCGCCGAACTGCGTGAGGACTTCGGCCCTGAATGTCTGCCGCTGAATCTACCCGCTGCGGGTGCCAGCAAGGTTGTCGACTGTTTTTTCAATCCAGACGGCGCGGCGGATTTTTCCTCGGTGAATGAAGCACACGCGCGGATCGTCGATCAGGTGGTGGAAGTCGACGCGGACCTGATGGAACGGTATCTCGAACAAGGCCAGGCACTCAAAGCCGATCAGTTGCACGCGCCCTTCGAACAGGCGTTGCGCGAAGGGCATCTGGTGCCGATCTGTTTCGTCTCGGCGCGCAACGGCGCCGGTGTTACGGAGTTGTTAGAGGTATTCGAACGCCTGATGCCGAATCCGCTGGAAGGAAATCCGCGACCCTTCCTCAAGGGCGAGGGCGCCGCGGCGCAACCCTTCGCGGCAAACCCCGATCCTGCACAGCATGTAGTTGCGCATGTCTTCAAAGTCATGGCCGATCCCTTCGTCGGCAAACTGGGCGTGTTCCGTATTCACCAGGGCACCATCACCAAGAACAGCCAGCTGTTCGTCGGCGATGGTCGCAAACCGTTCAAGGTCGGCCATCTGTTCAAGCTGCAGGGTAATAAACAGATCGAAGTCGACAGCGGGATTCCCGGTGATATCTGCGCTGTGGCAAAGGTCGAAGAACTGCACTTCGATGCCGTGCTGCATGATTCCCATGAAGAGGATTTTCTGCACATGACCCCGCTGCCGTTCCCGGTGCCGGTGTTCGGACTGGCCGTGGATGCGGGCAGTCGCGGCGACGAGCAGCGGCTGAGTGGCGCGCTGCATCGCCTGGTCGAGGAAGATCCCTGTCTGCATCTGGAACAGGATGTGGAGCAAAACGAATTGGTATTGCGCGGTCTGGGTGAATTGCATCTGCGCGTGGCCCTGGAGCAGTTGCAGGAGCGTTTCAAGATCGAGGCGAAAACACGCCCGCCGCGCGTGGCCTATCGCGAGACCATCTCGCAGCCGGCGGAAGGTCATTACCGGCATAAGAAACAAAGCGGCGGCGCCGGTCAGTTCGGCGAGGTCTATCTGCGCATCGCGCCCTTGGAGCGTGGTGCGGGTTTCCGCTTTGTCGATGCCGTGAAAGGCGCAACGATTCCCGGACAATTCATCCCGGCGGTGGAGAAGGGTGTGCGTCAGGCCATGCACATGGGCGTGGTCGCCGGTTACCCGCTGCAGGATATCGAAGTGACGGTGTACGACGGCAAACATCACACCGTGGATTCCAAGGAAGTGGCGTTTGTCACCGCCGGCAAGAAGGCCTTCATCGAGGCCGCGCGCACGGCCCGGCCGGTGTTGCTCGAACCGATCATTAAACTGGTGCTGACCGTACCCAATGACGATGTCGGCAACATCACCGGTGATCTCACCAGCCGTCGCGGCCAGGTGCTCGGCACGCGCGCCTTGAGCGGCGGCCGACTCGCCATCGACGCCACCACACCACTCGCCGAACTCAACGACTACGCCGGCAAGTTCAAATCCATGACCGCCGGCCGCGGTGCGTTCACGCTGGAGTTCAGCCACTACGAACCTGCGCCCGCCAAACGCCAGAGCGAACTGGCCGCGCAGTGGAAACCGAAGGCGGAGGAGGATTGATCGGAGGAGTGAAAGGGGGTTAAAGGGGTCAGTACCCTTTTCTCGGCCAATCACTCGAAGGAATAGCGAAAAGGGTACTGACCCCTTTAACCGACCCCTTTAACCGACCCCTTTAACCGCGCCTGCGTCGGAACTCGTCTGAGCCGAAGCGTTAGGCGTAAAAAAACAAAGTGGAAATCACATGAAAAGAGAAATATTGCTATTGGCGGCGCTTGTAAGCCATTCATTATCCGGTATCGTGCAAGCCGATGAAGATACTCGGCAACTGGTAGAGCTACCAGAAATGATGCAACAGCACATGATGTCAAATATGCGAGATCACTTGGTTGCAATAAATGAAATACTTACAAATATGGCAAATGATGAACTGGACAAAGCGGCAGAAATAGCTGAGTCACGTTTGGGTATGAGTTCTTTAGAATCTCATGGCGCAAGCCACATGGCTAAGTTCATGCCGGAGGGTATGCGTCACGCTGGTACAAGTATGCATAAAGCTGCAAGTCGTTTCGCAATAAAAGCACAAGAAGGTGATGCTTTGACTGCATATAAATCGCTCTCTGACGTAACTTCGGCATGCGTTGCATGTCATGCAGGCTATCGAATCCGGTGAGCCAAATATCGCCTAACACCTATGATGTCACATTGCACTAGTGATCAAAGGGGTCAGACTCACTGCTGTCCCATTAACTTTTTGTTGTTATACCGTAAGTTGGTGCAGTGATTGAGAAACAACGTGTTAACTGGCAGTGGAAACATGAAAATCGATAACAACTTCCCGTCATTCCGGCGCAGGCCGGAATCCAGAGGTTTCAACGACTTACTGGATGCCGGATCAAGTCCGGTATGACGAGGTGGAGTTAATGGGACAGCAGTGGGTCAGACATCAATTGATGTCCATTGATCCTATTACTTCACTGCCTATATGCGCACTTTGGCTGATTTAACAGAGATCAATCGAGTCTGACCCCATAGATTTTAGTCTGACCCCATAGATTTTGACAGAGATCAATCGAGTCTGACCCCATAGATTTCCATAGATTTTCTACGGGCACACCGGTATTCGAATACTATGCTGACAAGATGCCGTTCAAGTTCAGCGGCACATTGAACAAGGTCACCATTGACCTGAAGTGATTCGCGCGGGGGTTCGGCGGCGATTCGGTCGCCGATGCGGGATGTATGGAGCCGCCAGCACGCGGTCGTCGGAGAGGCGGCACTTTGACCGACTAACGGAAGGAGAACTTGGCATGAAGCGCATAACATCCACTTTGAAGACCCTGGCCGCGGCAAGCACGGCGGTGGTCTTCGCATTGACCGCGTCGTCGGCATGGGCGGCGACCGACAAACCCAACATCCTCGTCATCTGGGGCGACGACATCGGCCAGTTCAATGTCAGCGCCTACAACCGCGGCATGATGGGCTACAAGACACCCAACATCGACAGCATCGCCAACGAAGGCGCGCTGTTCACTGACTGGTACGGCCAGCAGAGTTGCACCGCCGGCCGCGCAGCGTTCATCACCGGCCAATCGCCGATCCGCACCGGCCTCACCAAGGTTGGTCTGCCCGGCGCGCCCGAGGGCATGAAGAAGGAAGACCCGACCATCGCCACCTTGCTCAAGGAGCAAGGCTATATGACCGGGCAGTTCGGCAAGAACCACCTCGGCGACCGCGACGACATGCTGCCCACCGCGCACGGCTTCGAC
>JBGSOE010000103.1:0-7710 GCA_041739295.1 Thiohalobacterales bacterium
TCGGGCCACGACCATGCCCGACGGCTTTATTCGTGTCGATGGCACGCCGACCGACTGCGTGCATCTGGCGATTACCGGGCTGCTTTAAGTAGAACCGGATATCGTCGTGTCCGGTGTCAATGCCGGCGCCAACATGGGCGATGATGTCCTGTATTCCGGCACTGTCGCCGCGGCGATGGAAGGGCGCTTCCTGGGTCTGCCGGCAATTGCCGTTTCGCTGGCCTCGCATCAGCCTAAACATTTCGTGACCGCCGCACGCGTTGCCTGCGAATTGCTGCTGCGACTGGTTCGCGATCCGCTGCCGGCGGATACCATCCTTAATGTGAATGTCCCGGATCTGCCCTATGACCAGCTTGCGGGGTTCGAGGCCACACGGCTGGGTCACCGCCACAAGTCCGAGCCGGTGATCCGCGCCCAGGATCCACGCGGCAGGCCCATTTTCTGGGTCGGGCCGGCGGGCGCCGAACAGGATGCGGGACCGGGTACGGACTTTCATGCCGTGCGTCAGGGTTATGTGTCCATCACGCCAATACAAGTCGACCTCACCCGTTACGATGCGTTGGATAAAGTCGCGGGTTGGCTGGCTAACTGATGAGTTCCCATATCCGCGGTATCGGTATGACTTCGCAGCGCACGCGCGATCGGCTGATCGAGCGCTTGCGCGAAAAGGGCATTCGTAGCGAACCGGTGTTGGAAGTCCTGCGGCGCACGCCGCGGCATCTGTTTGTTGACGAGGCGCTATCCAGTCGTGCCTACGAAGACACCGCCTTGCCGATTGGTTTCAATCAGACAATTTCACAGCCCTACATTGTCGCGCGTATGACCGAAGTTCTATTGGCCACGCAGCCGCAGAAGGTGCTGGAAGTCGGTACGGGTTCCGGCTATCAGGCGGCCGTGTTGGCGCAGTTGGTTCCAAAGGTCTACACCGTAGAGCGTATTCTGGCGATGGTGCCGCTGGCGCGGCAGCGGTTTCGCGAATTAGGTCTGCGTAATGTGAGTCTCAAACAAAGCGACGGGACCTGGGGTTGGCCGCAGCAGGCACCGTTCGATGCCATTCTGGTCGCGGCCGCACCTGCGGAGATTCCCCCCGCGCTGCTGGAACAACTAATCGATGGTGGACGTATGGTGATTCCGGTGGGCGCGGGTAATAGTCAAACCCTGGTCGTTATTACGCGGCGGGGTAACCGCTTCGAACGTGAAAATTTAGAACCGGTGTCGTTTGTGCCTTTGGTGGGGGGGGGAAACTGATGGGTCTTTTTACGAGTCTCTATGCACGCACGATGCGTTGGGCGCGGTTGCCCCAGGCACCTTGGTATCTGGCCGGATTGAGTTTTGCGGAATCCTCTTTTTTCCCTGTACCGCCGGATGTGATGTTGGCGCCGATGAGTCTGGCACAACCGGCGCGCGCGTGGAATTTTGCGCTGATTACCACGGTCGCTTCGGTATTGGGTGGATTGTTCGGGTATACGATCGGCTATTTCGCTTTTGATGCCCTCGAACCCTGGATACACAAGGCCGGCTATTGGGATAACTATCTCAAGGCGCACAACTGGTTTAATGAGTGGGGATTCTGGGCCGTGTTTGTAGCCGGTTTTTCGCCCATCCCTTATAAGGTGTTCACGATTGCCGCTGGCAGTTTATCCATGGCCCTGGGACCATTTGTTCTGGCATCGACGATAGGGCGTGGTGCGCGTTTCTATTTAGTCGCGGGATTGTTGTCCTGGGGTGGGCCGCGGATGGAACAGGCGCTGGCGCGTTATGTGGAGTGGATTGGATGGGCCGTTGTGGGCATGGTGATCCTGGCCTATCTGGTTCTGCGAGGCTGATGGGTGAGCGACGAATTCAATCGGGATTAACGCTGTTACTGTTGCTGATGCTCAGCAGCTGCGGTGGTTACAATACCTACGCACCGGTACGTGATCGAACCACTACACAAACCAGCCGCACCACAGGCATCTACGTCGTCCAGCGCGGTGATACATTATTCTCGATCGCCTGGCAGTATGGCCTTGAGCACCAGGCAGTGGCCGCCTGGAATGGTATTCCACCGCCATACACGATTTATCCCGGCCAGAAAATCAGCCTGACTCCTCCGGCAGGGCGCGGTTACGCAACAGCTCCCGTGAAACCGCCCGCCAGCGTGTCAAAAGCCCCGGTACGCGCTAAGCCGCCTGCTGCGGTAACCAAAGCGCCTTCGCCGCCACCACCTGCACCTAAGTCTCAGCCCACAGCGCCCGGCCCCATACGCTGGCAATGGCCGGCAACGGGGCCGATTCTACGTACTTACGATGGGGATATTAGCGGTAAGAAGGGGATTCTGATCGGCGGCGCTCAGGACAGTCCGGTGCGCGCTGCGGCCGGCGGCTGGGTGGTGTATGCCGGTAGTGGACTTGTCGGCTATGGGCGGCTTATCATCCTTAAGCATAACGATACTTATCTAAGCGCTTACGGACACAACCGTAATATGCTAGTGAAGGAAGGCGATGAGGTGCGGGCTGGCCAGGTGATTGCACACATGGGTAGCACTGGCACGAACCGTACCCAACTGCATTTCGAAATACGGCGAAATGGAAAACCGGTTGATCCGCTCAGTTTCTTGCCGCGTCGCTAGATGCGTCAGGTAAATTGGCGTCGGTAAACTCTTTGCAGAGTGCGACAGGCCCTGTCGGTATTCTGTGAGTCTGGTTTGGAGGTGTGCATGGCGAAGGGTCGCAAGATTCAAAGCGACACGGCTGAGGTGGAAATTCCTGAAGCCGAGTCTGATGAACTTGAACTTGATGCTGCCGATGAGTCGCTCAGCGACGATGTCGAAGAGGCAGAAGAGATCCAGGTTTTTGCGCCGGGCGAAATGTCCGGAACACATCATGACGCCACTCGTCTGTATCTGAATGAAATCGGTTTCTCACCGCTGCTGTCTGCCGAAGAGGAGGTGCATTTCTCACGTCTTGCGCAAAAGGGTGAGGAAAGCGCCCGGCAACGCATGATCGAATCCAATCTGCGTCTGGTGGTCAAGATTGCGCGCCGCTACATGAATCGCGGTCTCGCGCTGCTCGATTTGATTGAAGAAGGTAATCTTGGCTTGATTCGCGCGGTGGAGAAATTCGACCCCGAGCGTGGTTTCCGGTTTTCGACTTACGCGACCTGGTGGATCCGTCAGACCATTGAGCGCGCAATCATGAATCAAACGCGCACTATTCGTCTGCCGATCCACGTCGTCAAAGAGATCAATGTCTATCTGCGCGCCGCACGTAAACTGGCGCAGCGGCTTGATCATGAACCCTCTGCTGAAGAGATCGCCGACCTGCTCGACAAGCCACTTGCGGAAGTTGAGCGCATGCTGGGTCTGAACGAGCGCGTCGCCTCGGTGGATTCACCGCTCGGCTACGATAGTGAAAAGTCCTTGTTGGATGCCATTCCCGACGAAAACAATCCCGATCCGTCCGAATTGCTGGCCGACGACGATGTCTACGCCAATCTGGAATTGTGGCTGACCCAACTCAATCCCAAGCAACGTGATGTCGTGGAACGACGCTTCGGTCTGCACGGTCACAAGATCAGCACGCTGGAAGAGGTGGGCAACGAAATCGGCGTCACACGTGAACGCGTGCGGCAGATCCAGATGGATGCACTCAAACGTCTGCGTGAAATTCTGGAAGGCGAGGGCTTCTCGTCGGAGGCGTTGTTCCGTTGATACTGTATATCAACTTTCTGTCGTGTCTGCTTCCAGCGCTTGATCCGGTCCGAATAGAATTGCCATCCAGCGCGTTTCCGCATTAGCATCTAACGCGAGTTTGGCCGTAATCGTCAAAGGTACTGATAGAATCATGCCTACCAGGCCAAGTATCCTGCCCCGGAAGACCAACGATAGAAACACCACCAGTGTAGAAAGCCACACACCACGTCCCATAAAACGTGGCTCCACGAATGGATAATGCGCCATGCCGGCGAATGCCGGAATCCAGGGTAACCAGCTAATTCGTGGTCTGCGCTATCAATAATCAGATCAAACTGCGATTGAGTTGACGAAATCCTTTACAGTCAAAAGACCCATCGTTCGCGTCAAGTAAATCAGCGTATTTTTCATAAAATCATATACCTATATCTCTTAGCTGTAAGGTGGCCGTAAGGAAATCTGCCGTATTAAGTGTCGGAATACCTTGCATATTCCTCAGCGGCCGCAGGTATGACATACGTCAGTATTCTTATAAGTCATTGTTATAAATTAAATAATAATTTAATGGCATGGTGCTTGCTCTGAATCAGGGCAGCGCACTGCGTCTTTTGTGCGCTACTGGGTCATTTAATTGCTGTTGTGGACTAATTAGTCGCCGGCAAGGGCCCGCAAGGACGTTAAATAGCCTTACATCCTTGCGCCAATGATGATTAATAAGAAAGACTGCCTGCTAACAAAGCGGCAGCTATAAGCGCGAATCGACTGACCGTGAATCCAATACACGGACTACGAGTAGCGTAATAACGAGGAGGACGTGATGGGTCGTAACCGCAAGGTCGATGCATCTGTTGTTCTAACCGGATTTATGTTGAGCGATCACGCTTCCGTGGTCGTGTTTCCTATTGTGGGTGCCCTGAGCGAGTCCGCTGCAAACTGCGCGGGCCGAGGGCGTTTGGCTGTTCAATCCTTATCAATAGGACCAAGCCTTTAATGTTTTCAATATCAAACCTTGCTACAGATACAAAAACAAAATACGGACGTTTAACGCATCAATGTGGAATTGGAGGAAACTGCGCCATGGTAAATAACAACAAGGCCCACCGACCAGGTATCCGGGCCGCACTTTCTACAGCGTTGTTTCTGGCGGCCGCGTCGGCTTCTGCCGTGACGCTAGATGGCGACCTTACTGATCTGATCAACACGGTTGGTGCCAGCAGCTACAATTTCGCCATTGGTAATGATCCAATGGGCAGTTCGGATATACCTGCCACAGAAAGCAACAATGGATTTGATATCAAGACCGTTTATTCCTATTACGATGTGAGCCTGGATACGCTCTATCTCGGCATGAGCATGTTTGGTACGGTCGGCGATTCGCGCGCTATTACTGACACAACGTCCCCACATGAAAGGACCTCAACAAGCCTTCCGAGCGCCAATCGGTCAATCTTCGACTCAAACGAGACGTATGGTGTCTCTCTTTTTAAGGGAACCTCTACCAGTGATCCTGGCTTACTCGGGTACACTGTGTTAGGCGAAGACGGCGGTGGAGATCACTCTACCGGTGTCACTAATCCCTTTGGATTGACGGTCACGCATGCGGTCAGCGAGTCGTTCAACGGGGTCGAGTTCAGTATTGTCGGTCTAAACGCACAGCTTGCGCCCTTCGGTTTTAGCAATCCGGCTGACCTGTTGATCTTATTCAAAGCAGGATCTTCAGATGTCAACCCTGTTTCCAGTGCAGCTGAAGATTCTCATTTGCTGCAAATGCAAGTCGTGCCCGTACCGGCAGCGGCCTGGCTCCTAGGCTCGGGTTTAATAGGATTGATTGGGCTATCACGGCGACAGCGTAATATTCCGTTGGCATGAGTTAAGGCTTTAATAAAGGTGATGATCAGAGGCAAGGGTGATTAGAGGGTGAGCCCGAGACTTCTGGAAATAATAACCAAGGTATAAACCTACCGTTCGGGATATTAAAAGCGATAAACCGAATTTAAGAGGCAATCACATGGACCTTAAAAGAAACCTGATCGGAGGCGCCTTGCTTGGGTTATTCGCCAGCATGGCAACAGTAACCCCAGCGTTCGCTGCCAACACCTATACAATTACAGATGCACAGGAAGTCGGTGCATTTCCCAGTGGCTACGACATCAAAGAAATTACCTTCACGCTGGATGCCAATTTTAATCTGACGGCTGACATCATTCCCTGGGGTGTCCCTGGCGATGCCGATGGTGATGGCGATCCGAATGCCTCATCCGTTCCATTCTCCATCACTGACGATGTGGGTGTAGGTAGTACGGAATATCTGGAAATCGATATGGAGTGCGGCGCCGTCGACGTCTCTAACGGCTGTAGTCCGAATGTCATTGTTACTTATACGGACAACACCCTTGCAGTGTATAACCTGCTCACGGCAGCTGATCTGACACCGTTTGTCTCATTTACCGTGTTGCCAGATCGATATGTTATGACCATTACGGATCTGCTGGGCTTCAAAACGGCCTTAGGTATTTCCACAACAGCAGTCAATTTTGGTGCCTTCCATTTTGTGGCGAGTTTTGATGACGCGCAGGAAGACGATTCTGTTCCTGACAACTTCGCCTGCGAAGCCGTACACCTCGATCCTCCCGATGTCGCCAAGTGTGATCTACTACTTCAGAAAACCTCCAACGTCAGTACAGTCGGTCCGCTGGCGATGGCTGTTGGTAACGAGGACGACCATGACGATTCATCTGATTGGCAATCTGATAGTCACTCGGACCGTAATCACAGTGGCGATTCAGATGATAGCGATTCGGATGACTCTACCATGGCCTGCGGTTGCAAAGGCAAAGTCAGTCAGTTGACACTTCGCTACAATGGCACCGTGCCCACCACAGTCAGCGTAGACCGCATCGACCCCTTTGGTACCAATCTGTATCCGGCTACCAATATCCTTCCGGGTGATGTCTTCACGGTCAATGGCTCGAGTTATGGCCCGAAAGGCTTCAAGGGTACCTTGGGTGTAGGTATCAGCATTACTGAGAATGGTGAAAATCCGGTTCAAATTCACACCAGCTGCTCTGAGCCAGTTGGCCCGGGATTGATTGCGGGGAATTTTGAAGTGGTCAGCGGTAATAGCAAGAAATTCAGCAAACCGCTCTGTCCCATCGTTACAGATACCTGCCCGGCCAACCAAAAGGTTACCTATACCTACACGGTGACCAACAACGGTACCGCCGTCAGTAATCTGGTGGTGACCGATGACAAGATGGTGGACCCGATCGGTGGCCCCATCAGTCTCGCGGCGGGTGCAACGAAGACCTTTACGGCGAACGCCTGCCTGTATGAAACCACGACCAACATTGCCAGTGCATCGGGTACCTATGGTGCAAACAATGAAGCTTGCGCAGCTCCTGACGCGTCGGTGACGGTCGAAATGCTGGTCAACACACCGCCACAATGTGATCCGGGTGTTGATTGCGATGGTGACGACCACAACCCGCCATCGGGCGAGCACCATGGTTGCGGTCCGGATTTCTGGGGCGATCATAAGAAGCATAAGGCTCACTGGAAATCACATCGTGAAGATGATCGCTTCGATGCATCATTCGGAGTCGACGCTTCGGGCAACAAGGGCTTGTTGAAGGTCCTCAAAGAGAAAAACTTCAGCGGTAGAGGTGCTGTCAGCAAGGATATGCAACGCCAGGCTGCAGCAGCGATGCTTAATGCAACCAACCCGGATGTGAATTATTTCTACACATCGGGTGAAATTGCGGAGATCGTGCTTAACGCCTACGCAACGAAGGACTTTGAGACTGCGAGAAACCTGCTCAAGGCTCAAAATGACTGCGGTTGTCCGTTCGATGACTGATCGGGGTTAAACTTCTAACCCCAACAATGCCCCGTCATGTGACGGGGCATTTTTTTTGATTCGTCTCGTTGGTTATTGAGCTTGCATTTGCATAATCTTGCAGATGTCAGTCAGAGTGGTCAGATTGATTTATGGAACCTCTGATCAATACTAAGCCGTCATTCCGGCGAATGCCGGAATC
>JBGSOE010000122.1:0-1930 GCA_041739295.1 Thiohalobacterales bacterium
GCTCGAAAACCATAGGCACATCGGCACGCGCCAGGTAAGTCCGAAAATCCTCTTTGAGATAGTGACCGTCGGCGACATATTCCAGCGCGGCGCGGAACTGGTAAGGCGGGTAGTAGCCTGACAGCCGCAACGCCACGTGGCCTCGCTGATCGTAGAACAGCAGTGTCGGCGTGAAGTTAACCTTCCGTTTCAGGGCATAGGCGCGCTCGTTGCCTTCTGCGCCGTCGAAATCCGTCACGCTGCGGCTGCCGTGTATATCAATGCCGATGACGTCGAAATGTCGCTGCGTATAGGCCTGGATATCCACTTTACCGAAATTGGTCTCCAGTAACGCCCTGCAATATGCGCAATACTTCTGTCCAAAATAGATGATGAGGCCACGTTTACCCGCGGCGACCGCCTCATCCAAATCAACCTGCAGTTCGAGAAAACTGAGTTTGAACCAGTCCGGATGCGACAGCGGTTCTTCAAGCGGCTGATCATCAAAGACGGGGAAATCCAGATCATCAATGGACTGGCCAGCCGTCTGGTTGGCAGTCTGACCCGCTGTCTGCTCGGCAGTCTGGTCGGCGCTATGGACAAATCCAGCCAAACTCAGCCAAGCCAGCAGCAGCGCCAGGCGCCAGCCCCGCCACGGATCACTCCGCTGAAAACCTGTCCCCGCCATACCTTTGAACCTCGCTGTTGATGACACGGTAACAGATGGTGGAAACGCAGGAAATCGTGTTCAGAACAGTGTCAGTGGTGATTATGCCGCACTGCCTAGCGCGCGTATCATTGGCAAGGCACCCCGCGCCGCAGACGCCCCGGGAATAAATCCGACCCCAGGTTGTCTATCCGGGTATCCGCTACTGAATCTCAGTACTTCGCAGCAGGAGATATCGCCATGACCAACCCCAAATCCTTCGCACGGCGACGCTTCATGATCGGCCTGATCGCCACCGCAATGGGGAGTTCCGTCTGGGCGGAGACGATAGATCGCAGTTTGCTGGGTGAAGCCAAACATAAGCTCGTCTATCAATTGAACAAGGCCGACGAGGAGTATATCGACCACATCCTGTTCTCCGCGGGCGAGATGCTGCGCAAATACGGCGATGACATCCGTATTGTTATCACCCTGATCGGACCCGGCCTGCACCTGGTCGGCAAGAAACCGGAACGCCCCATCACGAAGCTGGCGCAGCAGCGCGCGGAGAGTCTGGCCATGTATGGCGTCGAGTTCCATGCCTGCGGCAATACCATGAAGTCACTGGGCTGGACCGACGCGGACCTGCTCGATTACGCCACCGTCGTCGAGGTCGGCGCCGCAGATCTGATGGAACTGCAAGAACAGGGATATGCCTATATCAGCTGGTAACGCCGCTGCGCGTTACGAGGCATAGCTGTTATTATCCGGGCATAAACTTATAGCTCGGTATGACCAATATCAACAACCAGACTATAATCTAGCCACGCCCGCCCAACGCCACCAAGAGCGCCTGCCGGCGTCCCGGGAAATCTAGAACTCGGGTCGAACGTAATAACGATTAACAACCACCAAAGAGTGAGGACCATGAGGATAGAAACAGGATTAAAGATTGCGGTGCTGGGCCTGAGCATGCTGGCGGCCGGAGCGGCGTTCGCCGCGGGCGATGCCACTGCGGGCCGAGACAAGGCGTTCACCTGCATGGGCTGTCATGCCGTGCCGAGTTATAACAACGCCTACCCAACCTACCACGTACCCAAACTGGGCGGTCAACATGCGGCCTATCTGGCTGCCGCGTTACAGGCCTATAAAAGTGGTCAGCGCGACCATGCCACGATGCGCGCCCAAGCGTCGAGCCTGAGCGATCAGGATATGGAAGATATCGCTGCCTACTTCGAGTCCCGCAGCGAATAACCACCCACAACAAGACGACTCTGAAAGGTACGTGATATGAAAAAATCCACA
>JBGSOE010000129.1:0-11910 GCA_041739295.1 Thiohalobacterales bacterium
TTCAGCAGCGCAGCTGCGCGTCCGACAGATTTCCGCGAACGTAGTTGACATAATGATCTAGGGTCGTAGCCACCGCCGCAGACATCAATCGCCCAATAATTCTGAGGATCTCTAAACTGTCGCAATGCGCTCGAGCAGCGCGCTGATGCGGGTCGGCTCGTATTCCAACAGGAGTTCTTCGGTGAGCGGTCGCAGGCGTTTGGTATCGCTGTGGGTGATGATGCTTTTCACTTCCAGGAGGGTGCTGGGCAACATGCTGAAGTTGCGCAGGCCGAGACCGAGCAGTAGGCGGGTATATTGCGGATCACTGGCCATTTCGCCGCACATCGATACCGGGATATCGGCATTGGCACCGGCCTCGATGACGCGATGGATGAGCTGCAGCACAGCGGGATGCAGCGGATCGTAGAGATAATTAACCTCGTCATCGATACGGTCGATGGCGAGTGTGTACTGAATCAGATCGTTGGTGCCGATCGACAGAAAATCCAGGTGCGCGGCGAAGAAATCCGCCGACAGCGCCGCAGCCGGCACCTCGATCATGCCGCCGACGGGCATATCGGGATCGAACGCCAGCCCATCGCGTTGTAGATCACGCCGAGTCTCAGCGATGAGTTCCTGAACCTGCATGAGTTCCTGGCTGTTGGAGAGCATCGGGACCATCAGTTTGACTGGGCCCAATGCCGAGGCGCGCAGGATGGCGCGCAGTTGCGGTCGAAATAGGCTGAGATTGCGCAGGCACAGGCGAATGGCACGCAGGCCTAAGGCCGGATTGGTCGCCATGCGGGTGCTGGTGTGACCGCTGTCGACTTCTTTATCGGCGCCGAGGTCGAGGGTACGGATGGTCAGGGGTAGTCCGCCGAGTTTGTGGATTACCTCGGCATAGCATTTCAACTGTTCCGCCTCGTTGGGCGTGTCTTCGCGGTTCATGTACAGGAATTCGGTGCGGTACAGGCCGACGCCCGTGGCGCCTGAGGCGAGTACATCGGTGACGTCCTCAAGCAGTTCGATATTGGCCTGCAGCTCAATGAGCTGGTCATCGCGGGTGAGGGCCGGGGTGCCCTTGAGTTTCTTGAGCGCGCGCTGCTGGCGTAGGTCTTTTTCCGCCAGGCCGCGGTAGTAATCCAGGGTGCGTTCGTCGGCATCGGCAATGATCATGCCACGCTGGCCATCGACGATGATTAATTCGTCGTCTTTTAGGAAGCGCCGGATATTGCGCACGCCGACGATGGCAGGAATGCGTAAGCTACGCGCGATGATGGCGGTGTGCGACAGCGGGCCGCCGTATTCAGTGACGAAGGCGGCGACACCCTGATGTTGCATGAGCACAGCGTCGGCGGGTGTAAGTTCATCGGCAAGCAGGATACAGCCGGACAGGCGCCCGTCACTGCTATCTTCGGGGTCGTGATGTTTATTGATCAGCGTGCGCTGAATGCGTGTCACAACGTGGTCGATGTCGTCCTTACGGGTGCGCAGATAGGCATCGTCCATGGCCTCGAACACTGCTACCAGGGCATCGCGTTGCAGTTTGAGTGCCCATTCGGCGTTGCATTGAAGGGTGACGATCAGATGCTCGGGTGCGACGGTCAGCGTTGAGTCTTCAAGCATCAAGATATGCGTGTCGATGAACTCGACAATGTCTGCGCGGGTGTTCGGCGGGATGCGTCCGCGGATAGCGTTCAGTTGGCTGCGGGCGATTTCCAGGGCGCGACGAAAGCGTTGGATTTCGTCATCGACCAGGTGTGCGGGAATGGAATATTCCAATACCTCCAGATCGCCGCGCTGGAGAATATGGGCCTTGCCGATGGCAATGCCGCGGGAGACGCCGATGCCTGTGAGTTGCACACTCATGGTCTAGTTCGTGGCCTCTTGTAGACGCAATTGTCAGTGTATTGCGCCGCTGATTAACCCTGCCAGATGCGACCTGGAAACTATCGTTTACAGCAACTGCTTACGCTTATTCACCTTCCTGAAAACGGTCTAGGATCAGAGCCTCAATTTCCTGCAATGCCTGTTGCTCATCCGGTCCATCGGTGTGAATGGTCAGCGTGGAGCCCTTGGAGGCGGCCAGCATCATCACACCCATAATGCTTTTGCCGTTGACCTTGTGTTGATTGCGGGCGACTTCGATAACACTTTCGAATTGCGAGGCCAAAGTGACGAATTTGGCTGCGGCACGTGCGTGCAATCCAAGTTTGTTGATGATGGTAATGTCTTTCTGTTGCATGTCAGTTTCCAGAGGCGGGTTTGGACTGCACGACACCGTCACGTCCGCCCGTCAGTGCCTTGTGGGCCAGTTCATCGAGACTCAGGCGTGGATAGTTCAGAACGCGAATCAACATAGGCAGATTGACGCCAGTGACGACCTGTATTTTGTGGCGCTCCAGGAGGCGATTGACAATGTTGCTGGGTGTCGAGCCGTACATGTCGGTGAGAATCAGCACGCCACGGCCAGCATTGAGCGCCTCAATCTTGTCGATGGCCTGCTGCAACATGATGTCGGGATCGCAGTCAAAGGAGACCGGCAATACGTCAGTGGCCAGTGGGCAGACCCCTAACATTTGGGTAGCCGTTTCCAGCAGGTAGTCGCCCAGTTTGCCGTGGCTGACAATTAGTAGACCGACGGTCACGGTAAATCTCGGTGACGGACCAGCACGGAGGGGTAGAGCGGTTTGAAATATTCGTTCAGACGCTGCGCCAGGTAGACAGAACGATGTTTACCGCCGGTGCAGCCCAGTGCGACCGTCAGATAACTGCGGTTCTCGGCCTGGAAACGCGGTATCCAGGTTTCCAGAAAGTTGCGTAATGTGTCGTACATTTCATCCACCAGCGGTTGGCTGTTCAGATAGTCAATCACATCTTTATCCAGTCCGGTCTGTGGGCGCAGGTGCGTGTCCCAATGCGGATTGGGCAGGCAGCGTACATCGAAAACGAAATCGGCGTCTTTGGGCGAGCCATTCTTGAAGCCGAAGGACTTGAATAGCAGGGACAGGTTAACCTCGCTCTTGGCGCCGACCCGTTCCAGTACCAGATCGCGTAGCTGATGCACGTTGGTGTGGGTGGTGTCGATATTTAACGAGGCATTGGTGGATATCGGCTGCAGGAGCTCGCGTTCCTGATGGATGGCATCCGTGAGACTGAGTTTGCTCTTGCTCAGTGGGTGTTTGCGGCGTGTTTCGCTGAAACGTTTCAGCAGGACTTCGTCGTCGGCTTGCAGATACAGGATTTCGCTGTGGATACCCCGGTCGCGCAGACGCTTTAGCGTTTGCGGGAAATTTAACAGTTCATCGGACTGGTTACGGGCATCAATGCCGACTGCGGCGTTCTGCTGGCCGGGTAGCGGGTTGTTGAGCAGTTGCTGGGCAAAGGGTTCCAGCAGTCCAACCGGCAGGTTGTCGATACAGTAATAGTCCAGGTCCTCGAGAGTGTGCAGAGCCACACTCTTGCCGGAACCCGACAAGCCGCTGACGATGACCAGTTTCATGGCGTGTCGATGACGCCCCGTTCGTGCAGATCAGGTTGGATTTGCCACGAAATCCACGGAAAAGAATCAAATAATACTATCCCCCGTGGCACGGGCATTATGCCGCGCTGAAGGGTGGTGTACACAGGCGACGCGCTGTTTTCTGTATTCAGTGTCTTCCGTGTGTTTCCGTGGCTGAAACAATTGTCCAGTTTCATGGCGTGTTCTGTTCAATCTGTTTTTGTTGGCGTTCAATAAACACTTGGCTGGCATCATACCCTTTCATGGCGAGAATGTGGGTGCGCGCCGCGGCCTCGACCATGACGGCCAAATTGCGGCCGGGCGCGACCGGCAGGGTGATTGCCGGGACATGGATACCGAGAATCTCCCGCGTGCGCCGGCTGCCGCGCAGTCGGTCGATATTGCGGATCTGCTCTTCGCTCATTTTGTCCAGGTGAATCACCAGCCGCAGGTATTTGCGTTGCTTAATGGCGCTGTCGCCGAACATGGCGCGGACGTTCAATATACCCAGACCACGGACCTCAAGGAAGTCACGCAGCAGCTCCGGGCAAGAGCCGCTGAGCACGTCGGGGGCAATGCGGGCAAATTCCGGGATGTCGTCGGCGATGAGGCGATGGCCTCGGCTGACCAGCTCCAACGCCAATTCGCTTTTGCCAACGCCGGGATCGCCGGTGATCAGTACACCTATGCCCATGACCTCCAAGAACACGCCGTGCAGGCTGGTGCGCTGGGCGAACAGGTTGCCGTAGAAATACTGCAGGTGACTGATTATTTCCTGGCTGGGCAGTGGTGAAATCAACACCGGCATGGGTAAGGCGTCTGCACGTTGGCGCAGATCTTCAGGTGGTGGCAGATTTTCGCAGATGATAATCAGATCCGAGCTGTCACCGAGCAACTGATTGATTGCATCTTTTTGTGAATTTTTGCGCAGGCCGGCGAGATAGCTGTGTTCGGTCTCGCCGATCAGCTGTATGCGGTGTGGGTGGATGAAATTCAGGTGTCCGACCAGCGAGATGCTCGTGCGATCATCACCGGATTGATAGCGGATGGTCCGATGTCGGGCGCTCTGTCCCGCCACCCAGCTCAGCGCCAGTCTGGTCTGCAGCGAGTCAAACAGAGAGGCGACAGTCAGAGGAGCGGTCATGCGCTGGCGTGTTTGGCTTCCCAGTGATGCAGCAGCTGGTAGAGTTCCTGGCTGTTGCGGGTCTCACGCAGTTTCTGCGTGAAGTCATTATCGCTGAACATCTGTGCCAGTTGGGCCAGCAATTGCAAGTGTTCGTCAGTGGCCTCTTCTGGTACTAACAGGGCAACCATCAGGTCCACGGGCTTGCGATCCAGGGCGTCGTAGTCGACACCATTGTCTAGTCGAATGCAGGCCGCAAGGGGTGCATGTAAACCAACAACCCGGCCGTGTGGTATGGCCACGCCATGCCCCAGACCGGTACTGCCAAGGCGTTCACGGCCGACGAGGCAGTCAAAAATCTCCTCGGCCGTGATGTTCGGTGTGCGCTGGGCGAGTAGCTGACTGAGTTGCTCCAGTGCCCGCTTCTTACTCGTCGTCTCCTGGCAGCAGGATACAGATTCCGGACTGATAAGACTGGTGATATGCATGTGGTCGCGAACGTTTCCCTGGTTGCAACTGAGTTTGATTACGGGGCTTCGTGGGTTTTGATCGATCCTTCGCTGCGGTGGTGGTCGGTTACCTTTTCTTTATGTTTCTTCACTTGCCGATCAAGCTTGTCGACCAGTGAATCGATGGCGGCATACATATCTTCTTCAGTGGCATCGGCGAACAGGTTGTTGCCCGACAGATGCAGCGTGGCCTCGGCCTTCTGACGCAGTTTTTCCACACTCAGTACCACATGAATATCGGTCACACTATCGAAGTGTCGCTCCAGGCGCTCCATTTTTGCGCTGACATACTGACGTAGTGGTTCGGTGATCTCGACATGGTGTCCTGAGAGGATTATCTGCATGGTACTACTCCTACATGAAGGCCTGATCAGACCAGGCGTTTACGTTCATTCGAGGGTGGGATGGCAAGCGCTTCACGGTATTTGGCAATGGTACGGCGTGCGACATTGATCCCTTCGTTTTCCAGTAATTCTGCGATCTTGCTGTCACTGAGAGGTTTGGTCGGTGGTTCTTCCGAGACCAGCTTCTTAATCATAGCTCGGATTGCCGTGGCCGAACATTCGCCGCCGTCGGAGGTGCCGACGTGGCTGGAGAAGAAATATTTGAATTCGAAAATGCCACGCGGGGTGTGCATGTATTTTTGGGTGGTTACGCGTGAAATGGTGGATTCATGCATTTCCACGGCTTCGGCCACATCACGCAGCACCAGCGGCTTCATGGCTTCATCGCCATAATCGAAGAATCCGCGCTGGCGGTCGACAATACAGTTCGCAACCTTGAGCAGTGTCTCGTTACGGCTCTGCAGGCTCTTCAGGAACCAGCGTGCCTCCTGCAAATGATTGCGCAGGTAATTATTGTCATCGCTGTTGTCGGCCCGCTTCACCATGTTTGCATACTGCGAGTTGATACGCAGTTTGGGCGCGGCTTCCGCATTCAACGAGACGTGCCAGCGCTCATTGCGCTTGGTAACGAAAACGTCCGGAACAATGTATTGCGGCGGTGCGCCGGCGATCTGCGAACCGGGACGCGGGTTCAATGACTGAATCAGCACAATCAAACATTGCAGATCAGTTTCGTCAAGTTTCATGCGGCGCATGATCTGGCTGAAATCGCGTGCGCCCAGCAGATCCAGGTGTTGGGTGACGAGCTTCAGAGTTTCGTTCAGCCAGGGCGTTTCGGGGGGCAATTGTTTGAGCTGAATCTCCAGGCACTCGCCGAGGTTGCGCGCGCCGACGCCGATCGGATCGAAGTGTTGGATACGGTGTAATACCGCGGCCACTTCATCGAGTTCGATCTCGGGATTGTTGACCAGCAGACCTTCGTGAATCTCTTCCAGGCTCGCACCGAGATAACCATCATCGTTGATGGAGTCGATGATGGTTGCGGCAATTTCCTGATCGGTGGGGCTGAAGGGTGTCATCTCCATCTGCCACATCAGGTGCTCGTACAGACTCTCGCCACCGGCATTGTGTGTCTCGAAGAAATCCCGGTTATCGTCGCCGCCGGGTGCGCTTAGATTGGTTACACCCGAGTCGTAGATGGCGTCCCAATCGCTATCGACGGCCAGCTCATCGGGGATTTTCTCCGGGCTGGAGAAGTCTGCTTCCGGTTCATGTTCGGGGACGTTGACGCTGTCCGCGCTTTCTTCGTTACGCTCGGATGCCTCTGCGCCAGCCTGTGCTTCCTCAGGCGCATCGTTATCCACAGTCTCAAGCATCAGGTTGGAATCCAGCACTGTCTGGATCTCAAGTTGCAGTTCTAGCGTCGACAGTTGCAACAGGCGTATGGCCTGCTGCAATTGTGGCGTCATGGTCAGGCTTTGGCCGAGACGGAGTTGGATGGATTGTTTCATTAAGTATCTATCAGGAAGAGAACGGCTGGTCCGACACTAATTTAACCCAATAAGCATTATTTGTGCCAGTACTTCCAGGTGATTTCTCACAATCGAAAATCCTCGCCCAAATAAACTTGGCGTACTTGTTGATTCTCAAGTAGTTCTGCCGGTGCCCCGGCGGCGATGACTTGGCCTTCGCTGAGGATGTAGGCACGCCCGCAGATGCCAAGTGTCTCGCGTACGTTGTGATCGGTGATCAATACCCCGATGCCGCGGTCGGTAAGATGTTGGACGATACGTTGAATATCAACCACTGAGATCGGATCCACACCGGCGAAGGGTTCGTCCAGCAAAATGAATTGTGGTTCTGTCGCAAGTGCGCGCGCAATCTCGACACGGCGACGTTCGCCGCCTGAGAGACTGATGCCGAGTTGTTCTGTCAAATGGCTGATATGCAGTTCGTGTAATAATTCATCTAATAAGTGTTGTCGGGACTGGCGATTCAGATCAGCGCGGGTTTCGAGAATACCCATCAAGTTGTCACGTACGCTCAGCTTGCGGAACACCGAGGCCTCTTGTGGCAGATAACCGAGTCCGGCACGCGCGCGTGCATGCATGGGCAGACGTGTGAGATCGCGTTCGTCGAGGCGGATGCTACCACCGTCACAGCCGATCAGACCGACGATCATGTAGAAGCAGGTCGTTTTGCCGGCGCCGTTGGGACCGAGCAGACCGACCACTTCACCACCCGACACCTGCACCGAGACGTCATTGACGACAGCGCGTGACTGGTAACGCTTGATCAGATTGGTTGCGGTGAGTTGGGGCATAAAATCAGGTTCTGGGTTCACGGTTCTGGGTTCTAGGTACTGGGTATTGGATCGGAACCGGGTTTGTCCTCGATCCTAGAGCCTAGTTACTGGTTTTTGGCTGAATCGTGATTCGCACCCGATCTCCTGGCGAACCGTCACCGGCGTTGACCTTGTCCTGTGCGATATCGTAATGAATCCGATCACTGCGGAAGGTATCGCCGGCCTGTTGCACTTTGGCCTTCTGCAACAGAATGACCTTCTGTTGGGCAGCGTAATATTCAATGCGTAACGCCTCGGCATCTATCGCCTGAGGTTTATTATCCGGTTGCTGTCGGTAAGTTGCAGGGCGGCCGGTGGCGATAGCCGTGATAATGTCACCGTTCTTGGTAGTCACGGTCAATTCATCTGCGGTCAGCAGCAGCGAGCCCTGGGTGATCTTGACGTTGCCTTGATAGATGCTGATGCCGCGTTTGTCATCGATGTTGGCACGGTCAGCCTCGATGTTCATCGGCTGATTGCGATCGCTGCTCAGCGCCGCGGCCAGATTCGGCAGGCCAATGCAGCCGAGACACAGCAGAAGCGAGATAGCGTTGCGCATGACGTTAACGTGTTCCTTGTGGTTGATGGACCGCGCGGACCTGATTGAGCAATTCTACCTGTCCTTTGTCCATCTGCGCACGCATCCCGATCGAATGTACCTCCAGCCCGGTGCTGCGATAGGTTATCGCGACATCTGTTTCGGCATAACTGCGGTCAGGGAAAATACGCAGCTTGCGGGTCTCGATATCAACGGGACGCAATGCTGTGGTGCCAGGGCGGTGGATTATGACGTCGTTTTGAAGCAAGACCTCGCTGCCGCCACTTTTGACCCAACCTTGTTTCGCGCTGAGATGCCAAGGCGGTTCATCGGGGCGATACAGGTCCATTACGGGCATGTCCAACGTGGTGCTGTCGTCGTCGGGGTAATGCTGCATATGTTTGGCCCACAGTCGACTGGTGAGGCGGCCGCTGGCGTCCAAGCTGCTCAGGTCAACGTCATCGACGAATGCATCCGGGTCATGTCGCTGGCTGCCATCCGAGCGCGGACGATCCTGCTGCACTTGTTGATATAGCCACCAACTCAGTAAGGCCGCGGCAGCGACCAGCAGCAGAGTCAGGGCGCTACGCGATCCATTCAAAGGTAGCTTTCCAACTCACTTTTGAGTTGACCGCGCGCCTCAATCAACAACTCGCAGACATCACGCCCTGCGCCGTGCCCGCCGCGACTTGGTGTCTGCCAGTGTGCATGCTGCTTGACGAAGGGGTGCGCGTCCTGCACAGCAATGGCCAGACCAACTTTGGTCATGACCGGCAGATCGACCACATCATCACCTACATAGGCGGTCTCCTCGGCGCTGATGCCGAGTTTTGCAATGAGGTCGTTAAAGCAGATGAGTTTATCGTGCGCGCCCTGATAGACATGCTTGACACCGAGATTTGCAACGCGGTGTTCAACCACCTTGGAAGTACGGCCAGTGATGATGGCGATTTCCACACCGTATTTCATCAGCATCTTGATGCCATGACCGTCGCGCGAGTTGAAGGCCTTGTATTCCTGGCCATCGTCACCGAAAAACAGCGAGCCATCGGTGAGTACACCATCGACATCGAAGATGACCAGTTTGGTGAGCGCGGCTTTCGCCAGAATATCTTTCATAATCCCGGATACCAAAGTGAGTTGTGAAGATTGTTATTCACACCAGAGGGCGCAGAGAACACAGAGAAAAATTAATGACCATACTACTACGCCATTGCCCCGGAGCTGGCGATCACGGAACACGATTTGTTTGGATGTTCATTGTAAATAATCATTTCTCTGCGTCCTCTGCGTCCTCTGCGCCCTCTGGTGTGAAAAAAATGTTCAAACCACGCCCGCGCGCAGCAGATCGTGCATACCGACCGCGCCGACCAATTTTCCATCGACATCGACGACCAGGATGCCATTGATCTTGCTGGCCTCCATCACAGCCAATGCCTCGGCGGCGAGCAGGCCAGGTAGCATGGTCTTGCAAGCGCGAGTCATCAGATCGCCCACGGCGGTCTTATGCAGATTGATTTCGCGGTCCACGGCGCGGCGCAGATCGCCGTCGGTGAAGACGCCGGCGACTTTGCCATTGGCATCCAGTACCGCGGTCATGCCCAGACCCTTGCGGGTCATTTCGTGCAACGCCTGGGTGAGCGGGGCATCGATACCAACTTGCGGAATGGTGTCGCCGGTGTGCATGACATCGTCGACCAACAGCAACAGCCGGCGTCCCAGGCTCCCGCCCGGATGGGCGCGCGCAAAATCCTCGGCGGTGAAGCCGCGCGATTCCAATAAGGCGACCGCCAATGCATCACCCATGACCAATGCCGCTGTGGTGCTGGCGGTTGGTGCGAGGCCCAACGGACAAGCCTCTTTTTCCACGCTGACGTCGAGGTTCACGTTGGCGGCCTGGGCGAGTGTTGATTTGGTTTTACCGGTCATGGTGATCAGCGGCACGCCGAGGCGCTTGATCAGCGGCAGGATGGTCAGCAACTCGGTGGTTTCGCCGGAATTTGACAGTGCGAGCACGACATCTGTCTCGATAATCATACCCAGGTCGCCGTGACTGGCCTCGCCGGGATGGACGAAGAAGGCGGGTGTGCCGGTGCTGGCCAGCGTGGCGGCGATCTTGCTGCCGATATGGCCGGATTTACCCATGCCGATGACCACCACGCGCCCCTCGCAGGCGAGCATGTGTTGGCAGGCCTGGACAAAGCGCGCATCGATGCGCGTGGCCAGCGCGCTGACGGCACGCGCCTCGGTCTCGATCACAGCCAGACCGAGTGCCTTGAGTTGCGATTCGTTCATCAGACCTCGGGGTATCCCAGTTCGGACAGTTTGGCAGACAACGCTGAGCGGTTCAGCGACTCGCCCTCGACCGTCACCTGGCCGCCGTCTATGACAACGGTTACGGCGGCGACGCCCGGCAGTGTCTGCAATCCTTGCTGAATGGCTTTGACACAACCAGCGCATTTCACATTTTTGACGCTGAATAATACCTGCATCGCTATTCCGCTCGTCATCTTATGCGCCCACGGCGCGGGTGCTGAAGTATAACAAGGTCTGATAGCCGAGGTAGCAGGCCAGCAGAATGCCACCCTCAAGGCGATTGATGCGGCCCCGTCCACGGAAGCCGTAGGCCATGACAAAAAACATCAGGGTCAGACCAATCATGATCGGATAGTCACGGGTCAGAACTTCAGAGTCGATGGCCAGTGGGCGCAGCAGACCCGGAATGCCTAGCACAGCAAGCAGATTGAACATGTTCGAACCGATGACGTTGCCGACGGCGATATCGTGCTCACCCTTAAGGGCACTGACGATGGAGGCTGCCAGTTCTGGCAGGCTGGTACCTAGCGCAACGATGGTCAGGCCGATGATCAGGTCGCTGACGCCGAGTGCTTGGGCGATGCCGACGGCGCCCCAGACCAGTAGCTGTGAGCTCGCCAGCAGCACTAACAGTCCCAAGCCGACCCAGAACAGCGCGCGTGGCATCGGCATGTCGCGTGGTATCTCTTCGGTGAACTCGTCTCCCAGCACATCACCGTCACGTTCAGCCAGGCTGGTGCGCACCATCCAGATCACCATGGCCAGCAGTCCCAACAGGAGCATCACGCCATCCAGGCGACTGAGTTCACCATCCAGAAGCAGCAACAGTCCCGCGACCATGGTCACCATGAGGATGGGTAATTCGCGGCGCAGCAGTTTGGAATTGATGGCGAGCGGGGTGATCAGCGCCGTCAGGCCCAGGATCAGGGCAATATTGGTGATATTGGAGCCGATCGCGTTACCAACTGCCAGCCCTGGGTTACCCTGTAGGGCCGCGACAGCGGACACCAGCATCTCTGGGGCGGAGGTGCCGAAGCCAACGATAGTCAGACCGATGATCAGCGGTGCCACGCCCAGATTGCGCGCAGTGGCGGCAGCGCCGGTTACAAACCGGTCGGCACCCCAGACCAGGAATAGGAAGCCGCCGAGCACGGCGAGTGTGAAATTGAGCATAGGGTCAGGTCAGCGTGATTCGGTTTTGGTAATGCCGCAACGACTGCAGCGGTAACGGGTGATCAATTTGCCGCTCTTG
>JBGSOE010000170.1:0-2326 GCA_041739295.1 Thiohalobacterales bacterium
ATAAACGAATTAAACCGCGCCACGACTATGCCGATTTTCCGTCCCGTGCCCTGTAAATTTCCTTCCAGATAATGTGCCATTGTAGTTCCTGTAGTTAAAAATCACGGGTCCCTGGTGACGCATCCCATCGGCAGGTCGCCGTAGAGCTCAAGGATGTGTCCCATTTTATCGCGTTTAGTTCGTAGATAATCCTTGTTTTCCTCGTCGCCGGGAATCTCGATGGGGAGACGATCCGTCACCTCGAGTCCGTAGCCCTCCAGCCCGATAATCTTTTTGGGATTATTGGTCAAAAGGCGCATTTTTCGTACTCCCAAGTCCCGAAGGATTTGGGCGCCGATGCCGTAATCGCGCAGGTCAGCTTTGAATCCGAGGCGAATGTTGGCTTCGACCGTGTCCAATCCATCGTTATCCTGGAGTTTGTAGGCTTTGAGCTTGTTGACCAGGCCGATACCCCGTCCCTCCTGGCGCATATACAAAACCACGCCCTTGCCCTCCTGCTCGACCATACGCATGGCAGCATGCAGCTGCGAACCGCAGTCGCAGCGGGCGGACCCAAAGACGTCCCCGGTCAAACATTCGGAGTGAACACGCACCATTACCGGCTCTTCCGGACTGATTTCGCCCTTGACCAAGGCCACGTGCTCCTGCCCGTCAACATCATTCTGGTAAGCAATCAGGCGGAATTCACCCGCGTGGAAGGTGGGCAGACGGGCCTCGGCGGCACGGCGTACCAGCACGTCCTTGCGCAGCCGGTAGGCGACCAGGTCGGCGATGGTAGCGATCTTCAGTCCGTGTTGCTCGGCAAAGATCTCCAGATCGGGCATTCTCGCCATCGTGCCGTCATCTTTCATAATTTCACAGATGATTCCGGCGGTGCGTAGTCCGGCGATCCGAGCTAGGTCGACCGATCCTTCGGTCTGACCGGTGCGGACCAAGACGCCGCCGCCGCGAGCACGCAGGGGAAAAATGTGCCCGGGGCTAATAATGTCGCGGGGCGTGGCATTGGGGTCAACGGCCGCTTCGATGGTCCGAGCCCGGTCCCCCGCTGAAATGCCGGTGCTAACGCCGGTGCGAGCCTCAATACTGATGGTGAAACCTGTACCGTAGGGCGACTGATTGTTCGACACCATCATAGGCAGCCCCAACTGATCGATGATGTCGGGGCTCATGGCCAGACAGATCAGGCCGCGCCCGTGGGTGGCCATAAAATTAATGGCCTCCGGGGTCACCAGTTCGGCTGCCATGCAGAGGTCGCCCTCATTTTCCCGGTCTTCGTCATCGACCAAGATAATCATCTTCCCAGCCTTGATGTCCTCTACAACTTCCGCTATCGAACTGACTGCCATATCATCCTCTTTCCAGGAAAGACCGTGCGCACGCCACGTTTCCCATTCTCAACGAATACCTACAATAGCCTTCCGGTTTGCGATGCATACCCCGGACTTTTACAAAAAACCATGCTCGGCGAGAAAAGCCGGGTTGATCCGGCCCTGCATCCCGCCACCAGCCGACTTCTCGGTCAGTAATTTTTCGACGTACTTGCCGATCATATCCACCTCGATGTTCACCGGGTCGCCCTCCCTAAGCGCACCCAAAGTGGTGCTCGCCAGTGTATGGGGAATGATGGAGACGGAAAATCGATCGCGTTCGCAGGAATTGACCGTCAGACTGACGCCGTTGATGGTGATCGATCCCTTTTCAATAACATACTTTGTCAGACCAGGGTCCAACGAGAAGGTAAATAAAGTGAAATCACCGGCGTTCCGTCGTTGCTCAACCAGCCCTTGGGTGTCAACGTGGCCACTGACCAGATGTCCGCCAAGGCGGTCGCTGAGTCGCAATGCCCGTTCGAGGTTGACCCGTTGGCCGGTCTGCAAACGGCCAAGAATAGTTCGCGTCAGACTCTCCGGCGAGACATCAACATAAAATCGGCTGCCTTTGATGTTACGCGCGGTCAGACAGGCACCGTTAACCGCGATGGACTCTCCCTCTTCCGGATCGGTCAGCGCAAAGTCGGCCTCCAGGCCAAAGATCATTCCGCCACCGGCCGGACGCTTTTCAAAAAGCGTACCCAGTCCCTGAATGATCCCGGTAAACATTTACTCGTGCTGCTCCAGGGAAGCGGCCCGTTGGTTGAATTCCTCAGCCAAGCGGGTGTGTTTAAATCGGGAGTGAATGCTGGCCACCGAACGGTAAGCGTCTGCCGCTTTCAATTGCTCACCCTGTTCAGTATAGGTTTCGGCAATGAAGATCAGCGCCTCAACCGCTCCCTTGGGGTTGTTGGTCAGCCGATAATGCTCAAGCGTATCATAGAGCAACTCCAAGG